>JBBSKH010000015.1:0-47321 GCA_038256495.1 Chitinophagales bacterium | reverse complement strand
TTGGTTTGAGTGCTTCGCTTATTCCGTTCCTGGAGCATGATGATGCTAACCGTGCGCTGATGGGATCTAACATGCAACGTCAGGCTGTTCCGTTAATTAAGCCAGAATCACCAATTGTTGGTACGGGCCTGGAAGGAAAAGCTGCCCGTGATGCACGGATTCAGATTCACTCAGACGGTGACGGTGTAGTTGAGTATGTGGATGCAAATGAAATTCATGTAAGGTATAAGCGCAACGAAACCCAGCAACTGGTAAGTTTCGAAGACGACCTTACTATTTATAAACTAACTAAGTTCGTTCGTACCAACCAGGAAACTACCATCAACCTGCGTCCCGCTGTTATAAAAGGACAAAAGGTATCCGAAGGTGATTTCTTAACTGAAGGGTATGCCACCAAAGCTGGTGAACTGGCCCTGGGCCGGAACCTGAAAGTGGCTTTCATGCCATGGAAAGGTTACAACTTTGAGGATGCGATCGTAATTAGTGAAAAGGTGGTGAAAGAAGATTTGTTCACTTCTATCCACATCAGCGAATTTGAAACAGAAGTTCGTGATACTAAACTGGGTGAAGAGGAACTGACGCCAGACATTCCGAACGTAAGTGAGGAAGCCACCAAAGACCTTGACCAGAACGGTATCATCCGTATTGGTGCAAACATTAAGGAAGGCGATATCATCATAGGTAAGATTACACCCAAAGGTGAGAGCGACCCAACTCCTGAAGAGAAGTTGCTGCGTGCCATCTTTGGAGATAAGGCCGGTGATGCAAAAGATGCATCCCTTAAAGCACCAAGTGGAACAGAAGGTGTGGTAATCAACAAAAAATTATTCCAGCGGGCTAAGAAAGATAAGAATGCGAAAGTGCGGGAAAAGGCACAATTGGATAAAATAGAAAAAACCCACGAGCAGAACGAAGAAACCTTAATGGAGTTGTTGCAAACCAAGCTGCAAACTTTGTTGAAAGACAAAACCAGCCAGGGCGTAACCAACAATTTTGGTGAAATGCTAATAGGCAAATCTGTTAAGTTTACTGCCAAGAACCTTGCAAACATCGATTACATCAACGTAAATCCTTTGGGATGGAGCGGTGATGACAAAACCGATGATCACATCAATACATTGTTGCACAACTACAACATTAAGTACAATGAAGAGTTGGGCCGCTACAAGCGTGAGAAATTCAACATCTCTATTGGTGATGAATTACCAGCGGGTGTATTGAAACTTGCAAAAGTTTATATGGCTGTAAAGCGTAAGCTGAAAGTGGGTGATAAAATGGCTGGTCGTCACGGTAACAAAGGAATTGTTGCCAAGATCGTTCGCCAGGAAGATATGCCATTCCTTGAAGATGGAACACCTGTTGATATCGTATTAAACCCATTGGGTGTACCTAGTCGTATGAACCTTGGGCAGATATATGAAACTGTTTTGGGCTGGGCCGGCGAAAAGCTGGGTGTTAAGTTTGCAACTCCCATCTTTGATGGTGCAAGCGTAGCAGAAATTGACGAGCGTATTACAGAAGCAGGATTACCAAAGTTCGGCCATACTTACCTGTATGATGGTGAAACCGGAGAGCGCTTTGATCAGCGTGCAACCGTTGGAATCATTTACATGATTAAGTTGCACCACATGGTGGATGATAAAATGCACGCACGTTCTATCGGACCATACTCTCTAATTACACAGCAACCATTGGGTGGTAAAGCACAGTTTGGTGGTCAGCGTTTTGGTGAGATGGAGGTTTGGGCACTTGAAGCATATGGGGCATCCAACATCCTGCAGGAATTGTTAACCCTGAAGTCGGATGATATTATAGGAAGGGCAAAAACGTATGAAGCCATTGTAAAAGGTGACAACATACCAAGAGCCGGTATTCCTGAATCATTCAACGTATTGGTACATGAACTGAGAGGTTTGGGATTGGATTTGAAGTTTGACTAGGAGCCCCTCCGCCCCTAAAGGGGAACTATATCGGTGCGAAGGATGTTGAGGAATGGTATGCGGTATAAGGGAGTGACACAACGATGTGGAGTAAAGAACAAATGCTGGTAAACAAATTATCAGTTATCAATTAAAAAATTATCAATTACAATATGGCATTCAAAAAAGAAAATCGTCCGAGATCATCGTTTTCTCAAATAACGATTGGTTTAGCCTCGCCGGATAGCATACTGGAAAGAAGCTATGGCGAAGTATTAAAGCCGGAAACCATCAACTACCGTACTTACAAGCCTGAAAGAGATGGTTTGTTTTGCGAGCGTATTTTTGGGCCGGTGAAGGATTATGAATGTGCCTGCGGTAAGTATAAGCGTATCCGTTACAAGGGTATCGTTTGCGACCGTTGTGGTGTAGAAGTTACAGAAAAAAAAGTACGTCGGGAGAGAATGGGGCACATCAAACTGGTGGTGCCTGTTGTTCATATCTGGTATTTTAAATCATTACCAAATAAGATTGGTTACCTGTTGGGTATGAGCTCTAAGAAATTAGAGACCATTGTTTACTATGAGCGTTTTGTAGTTATTCAATCAGGTATCCGTGCAGATAAAGGCCAGAATTATGCCGACCTGCTTACGGAAGAAGAGTACCTGGATATACTGGATACCCTTCCAAAAGAAAACCAGATGCTGCCGGATGAAGATCCTGAAAAATTCATCGCCAAGATGGGCGCTGAAGCAGTTCATGCTATGTTGCAAAGGTTAGATCTTGACCAATTGAGCTTTGACCTTCGTCATGCAGCAGCTAACGAAACATCTCAACAACGTAAAGCAGATGCATTAAAGCGTTTGAGCGTAGTGGAAGGTTTCCGTGATGCAAATACAAGAATCGCTAACCGTCCTGAGTGGATGGTAATGCAATACATACCTGTTATTCCACCAGAATTACGTCCATTGGTTCCATTGGATGGTGGTCGTTTCGCATCTTCTGATCTGAATGATTTGTACCGTCGTGTAATTATCCGAAACAACCGTTTGAAAAGGTTGCTGGAAATTAAAGCACCGGAAGTAATTCTGCGTAATGAAAAAAGGATGCTGCAGGAAGCCATCGATTCATTGTTTGATAACAGCCGTAAATCTAATGCCGTTAAAGCAGAAGGTGGACGTGCGCTGAAATCATTGAGTGATGTATTGAAAGGTAAGCAAGGTCGTTTCCGCCAGAACTTGTTGGGTAAGCGTGTTGACTATTCTGGTCGTTCGGTTATCGTTGTAGGTCCTGAGTTGAAAATGCACGAGTGTGGTTTGCCAAAAGATATGGCTGCAGAATTGTTCAAACCATTTATCATCAGAAAACTGATTGAGCGTGGTATTGTAAAAACTGTAAAGAGTGCACGTAAACTTGTAGATAAAAAAGAAGCAATTATCTGGGATATCCTGGAGAATATTTTGAAAGGTCACCCGGTTATGTTGAACAGGGCTCCAACCCTTCACCGTTTGTCAATTCAGGCTTTCCAGCCAAAATTGATTGAAGGTAAAGCTATTCAGTTGCACCCGTTGGTAACTACTTCCTTTAATGCGGATTTCGATGGTGATCAGATGGCTGTTCACGTTCCATTGAGCAACGCTGCTATTTTGGAAGCCCAGTTATTGATGCTTTCTTCTCACAACATTTTGAACCCACAGAATGGTACACCAATCACCCTTCCTTCTCAGGACATGGTATTGGGATTGTACTACATCACCAAGGGTAAGAAATCAGAAGGAGATGAAATCGTTAAAGGTGAAGGAAAAGCATTTTACAATGCAGAAGAAGTTATCATTGCTTATAATGAAAAGAAGATTGACCTGCACGCCAACATCAGGGTGAAGGCAAATTTCCGTAACAACGATGGTACTTTAACCAATAAGTTAATTGAAACTACTGTTGGACGAGTAATCTTCAACCAGTTTGTTCCAAAGGAAGTAGGTTACATCAACGCTCTTTTAACCAAAAAGGCATTGCGTGAAATCGTAGGTGATATCATTAAGTGGACAAGTGTTCCTATTACCGCTAAATTCCTGGATGACATTAAGACCCTTGGATACCGTATGGCGTTCCGTGGTGGTTTGTCGTTCAACATCAATGACCTTATCATCCCGGCAATTAAAACTGAATTAATAGAGAATGCACAAGGTGAAGTATCGGAAGTTTGGGATAGCTACAATATGGGTTTAATTACCAATAACGAGCGTTACAACCAAATCATCGATATCTGGAGCCGTGTGGATACCAAGGTAACCGAAACTCTTATCAGGGAGCTGGCAGCAGATAAGCAAGGATTCAACTCCGTGTTTATGATGTTGGATAGTGGTGCCCGTGGTAGCAAGCAGCAGATTAAGCAGCTTGCAGGTATCAGGGGATTGATGGCCAAGCCTCGGAAGAGTGGTTCATCAGGTTCTGAGATTATTGAAAACCCGATTCTTGCAAACTTTAAAGACGGCCTGAGTGTATTGGAGTACTTCATTAGTACCCACGGTGCTCGTAAAGGTTTGGCTGATACCGCCCTTAAAACAGCGGATGCCGGTTACCTTACCCGTAGGTTGGTAGACGTTGCACAGGATGTGGTAATTAATGAAGAAGATTGTGGCACATTGCGTGGTATTGCAACATCAGCATTAAAAGATAACGAAGATATTATTGAACCATTGAGCGACAGGATTGAAGGTCGTACCTCATTGCACGATGTAATTCACCCGGTAACGGAAGAAGTAATCATTACTGCAGGTGAAGAGATAAGTTCAGACGATGCAAAACTGGTAGACGAAAGTGGAATTGAAACTGTGGAGATCCGTTCTGTATTAACCTGCGAAAGCAAGCGTGGTGTTTGTGTAAGATGTTATGGCAAGAACCTTGCAAACGGAATACTTGCACAGCGTGGTGATGCAGTTGGTATCATTGCCGCACAGAGTATTGGTGAGCCAGGTACACAGTTAACACTACGTACCTTCCACGTGGGTGGTGTGGCCGGTTCTACTTCCGTAGAATCTTCACTCTACGCTAAGTTTGATGGTACTCTTCAGTTTGATGGTTTACGTACCGTTAATACCGAAAGCGCCGACGGCAAGAAAATTACTGTGGTAATTGGCCGTACAGGTGAGATCAGGAACATCGATGTAAAATCTGATCGTTTATTGAACACTTCACACATTCCTTATGGTGCTGTGCTGAATGTAAAAGACGGTCAGAAGATCAATAAAGGAGATGTGATTTGCACATGGGATCCGTTCAACAACGTAATTGTTGCTGAGGTACACGGTACCATCGAGTTCGATGCATTGATTGAAGGTGTTACCTATCGTGATGAAGCGGATGAGCAAACAGGTCACCGTGAGAAAGTGGTTATTGAAACAAAAGATAAAACTAAGCTGCCTGCTATTATTGTAGAAGGTAAAGAAAGAAAAGTATACAACCTTCCTGTAGGCTCTCATATCGTAATTGAAGAAGGCGATGCTGTAAGAAGCGGCCAGGTATTGGTAAAGATCCCAAGGGTATTGAGCAAGCTGAAGGATATTACGGGTGGTCTGCCTCGTGTAACAGAATTGTTCGAGGCTCGTAACCCAAGTAACCCTGCGGTAGTTTGTGAAATTGACGGTGTTACTACCTTCGGCGCTATCAAGCGTGGTAACAGGGAAATCATTGTAGAAGCAAAAGATGGCGTGGTTAAAAAATACCTTGTTCCCTTGAGCCGCCAGATCCTGGTACAGGATGGTGACTTTGTAAAAGCTGGTTCTCCGTTATCTGATGGACAAACAGCACCGGCTGATATTCTTTCTATCAAAGGTCCGTTTGCCGTACAGGAGTACGTTGTGAATGAGATACAGGAAGTATACCGATTACAGGGTGTGAAGATTAACGACAAGCACGTGGAAGTGATCGTTCGCCAGATGATGCGTAAAGTAACCGTTGAAGATGCGGGTGATACCAAATTCCTTGAAGGAGATACAGAAGACAGGATGGACTTTAATACCGAGAATGACTTCATCTACGACAAGAAAGTGGTAACCGAGCATGGTGATAGTACAAAGCTGAGGACCGGCCAGATCGTAACCTTGCGTGATGTAAGGGAAGAGAACTCTATCCTGCGCAGGGCAGATAAGAAACTGGTTGAATTCCGTGATGCTTCGCCTGCTACTTCATCTCCATTGTTGCTTGGTATTACCAAAGCATCATTGGGTACACATAGCTGGATCTCCGCAGCATCATTCCAGGAAACTACCAAGGTATTGAGCTCTGCTGCAATACAAGGCAAGACGGATGAAATGCTGGGTCTGAAAGAGAATGTGATCACCGGCCATCATATTCCTGCTGGTACTGGTTTACGTGAGTTTGAAAATATGATCGTAGGCAGCAAGGAAGAGTATGAATTGCTGATGACCACCAAAGAAGCGATGAGCTTTGATGACGAAGAATAACCATTCACATATCATTTAAATACACAGAGGAAATATTATTATTTCCTCTTTTTTTATGCCGTAAAACTTAATATTTAGTTAAGACAGATTTTTTTGCAGCAGCAAGTCCTTTCTTCCTGTCTCTTATAATCATAACTATTTTAACCACTAAAATTAATTACCGTTTATGAAAGCAATTTTATTTTGTGCAGCTTGCCTGTTTTGCAGTACTGTGTTGGAGGCCCAGTTTACTGAAAAAGGTCAACGGGTAATTGGAAGTAGTTTCACTTTTTATTCGGCTTCCAGTAAAAATATCCAATTACCAAATGAAGAGAATAAGGGAACGAATTTTTCAATAAATGCCAACGCTGGAAAATTTCGAAAGAAGAATGTATTAAGCAGGTACGGCTTAAGTTATTCCTATAGTACATCAAAAAATATTAGTTCCATCAATACAGTCAGCAACAGGGTTCACGCAGTTTTCGCAGATTATGGAAAAACCTGGTTTAAGAATATTGGACGAAACTTTTATTTTGGCCTTGGAGGCTCGGTGGGGGCAGGTTATAGCAGTTCGATTATAAAAAATACAAACTTCACCCAGGCATTCGATTCAAAAACTTACCAGGCAAACCTTAATATTTATCCTGTGTTGGCCTGGCAGGCAACAAAGCGGTTTGTGCTGAACTGCAGCCCTGCAAATAATTTTTTAAACCTTGGCGTTAATTATAGTAAAATAAAACAAACTGATGGGAGCGTTCTGTTGTCATCAGCTGAGTCTAGATCAATCAGCTTGAATACGGGATTTTTTGGGTCACCTTTGGCCAACCTTTCCATTGGGTTTAGTTATTTGTTGGGGCAGAAAAAAAGCTAAGCTGCATAATACTGTACGCCGTTCTATTGAATTGCTAAGGAGTGGCTTATTATATTTTGCTGATGATCATTCATGCTGCGCATCACGACAATCAAAAATGTTGAGCATGCTGAAGAAACAGCAGCCGTAAAGGCTTATATCTGTAATGCTATATTTTATTGCTATTGGCTTTGCCTACCTGAGCCCGCTGATTGCAGGCGTTATATTTTTATTGGTAGCAGTTTCATGGCTGATGCCAGATAAAGCAATTGAAAAAATTGGAACAGAATAAGTGTGGCTAAATTTTAAAAAATATCAAAGCCCCAGCACATCCTTCATAGTTAAGATGCCCTTTTTATTATGAATGTAACTGGCTGCCAGTACTGCGCCCCAGGCAAAACCTTCCCGGTTATGTGCAGTATGAATGATATCGATATCATCAATGGCAGAATGGTATTTTACATGATGCGTTCCCGGTGCAGGATCAATTCGTTTGCTGATAATAATTAGTTCATTATCTTTTGCGCCCTCTTCGTTTATCCAGTTGTTTTTGTTGGGGTATTGTTGCAATACCTGTTCAGCTAACGTAATAGCGGTGCCGCTGGGAGCATCTTTTTTTGCAGTATGATGTATCTCTTCAATGGTTACTTCGTATTCAGGATGTGCCTGCATCAGCGAAGCCAGTTTCTTATTCACCTCAAAAAAAAGATTAACGCCAATGCTGAAGTTGCTGGCATATAAAATGGTGCCGTTCTTTTCTTTGCAATAGCTTTCAATTTCGTTCCATTGTTTCAACCAGCCGGTGCTGCCACTCACTACCGGGATACCGGCCTCCATGCATTGCATGATATTGCCTGGAGCGCTTTCGGGGTTGGTAAATTCTATTGCCACATCGCATTGCTGCAAATTAGCAGTATTCAAGTCTGCCAGGTTATCTGCATCAATTATTAATTGAATGATGTGCCCTTGTTTACGTGCAATGGCTTCAATGGCTTTGCCCATTTTTCCATATCCTATTATAGCAAGTTTAAGCGGGGTTGATGCAGTAGTCATTCGTATAAAATTTTATTCGGTATAAGGCGGTTAGGGTTGTTGTTTATTTGCCGATGTGCAGCACAATGCTTACACCATTTGTGTTGGCCATCGGGCTGTAACCGGCTTTAATGCCCAGGCTCAGGTCATCAGATACATCAAAAGTTTTAAGGTGAGCATCTACTGCGGCATCGGCTACATTCAAACCCCAGAATGCAATAAAAAACAACACAGAGTAGTCTATGTTTTGCCGCACAGCATTTCTAAAAACACGGATGCGGTCTGGCTGATCTTTAACACTAAAATAGGGTTGCTTTATCCGGTCATCATTGCTGGTATCATTATCGGTTGCAAGTATATAGGCTTCTCTTGCATCATTGTATTGCCTGATATTTCTAAAAAAAATATAGGCCGTGGTACCAAGGGCTCCGTATACCAACGGAATTTTCCAATACTTCTTGTTGGTAGCCTGTCCCCAGCCGGGCAACATCAATGATCTTTTAACCGCCACATTCGGGTCGTATTTTTTTACAGGGGTACTGTCTATAGCTGTTATAGTGGGAACCTTTTTATTAAGCCTGCTGCTGTCATCATCCTGCGGTAGAATTTGCTGGCCTGTAACTGCATAACTAAAAATGCATGCGGCCATCAACAAAAAACATATTTTTAAAACTAGCTTCAATTTACTTTTACTTTCAGTTTGTCTAACAGCCCGTTCAGTTCTTCCAAAGAATAATATTCAAAAGAAATACTGCCGTAACCTTTTTTGTTATGTTGCAGTTTAACTTTGGTGCTGAATTCTGATGCTAAATTATCTTCAATTTTTTTATAAGCCGGCGGCAACGCAGGTTTTACCGTTGTTTTAACAGGCGCATTACCGGTGTACATTTTGCGAACAAGATCTTCTGTTTGCCTCACAGACAATGCTTTGTTTTTTATTTCGCTGAAAATGAACAGTTGTTTATCTACCACATCTACATTAATAAGTGCACGTGCATGGCCCATACTGATTACGCCGTTTCTTACCGCCACCTGTATATCCGGGGGTAATTTTAAAAGGCGAATATAATTAGTAACGGTACTACGTTCTTTTCCCATACGTTCTGCTACCTTCTCCTGTGTGTATTCCAGATCATCCATCATACGCTTATAGCTCAATGCTATTTCAATTGCATTAAGGTTTTCACGTTGTAGATTTTCCAGCAATGCCAGTTCCAGCAAATTGCTGTTATTGGTTTCCCTTATGTAAACCGGCACATCTTTAAGGCCGGCTATCTTAGAAGCCCTGTACCTTCTTTCGCCCGCAATAAGCCTGTACTTGCCATTGCTGGCAGGCATTACCGTTAGTGGCTGAATAATGTTATGTAGTTTAATAGATGCAGCCAGTTCGCTCAAAGCTGCTTCATCAAAATCTTTACGAGGTTGCCCGGGGTTAGGTTCAATCAATGAAAGTTCTATGCGCTGCACACCTGTTGATTTTTCAATTACATCCTGGCGCAATTCGCCCGTAGAGTTTTTCAGGTCTGCATCAATATTCTGTAACAGGCTCCTGATTCCTTTTCCGAGAGCGTCCTTTTTTTTGGGTTGAGACATTTTTAAAATGCTTGATTTATTATGCTGTAAGAATTTATTTGTTTATTTAATGCTATCTGCGTAAACTGGTAATGATCAACACGGCTGTTCATCATCAATTTCTATAACACTTTATCTTCCTGGGCCAGTTTGGTCATATTATTTTTTTGCAAAATTTCCTTTGCCAGGTTAAGGTAGTTTATGGCGCCTTTGCTATCGCTGTCGTATAAAATAACGGGTTTGCCAAAACTGGGCGCTTCACTCAATCTTGTATTACGGTGTATGATGCTGTTAAACACCATATCGTCAAAATGACGTCTTACTTCGCTCACTACCTGGTTGCATAAACGTAACCTTCCATCGTACATGGTCATTAAAATACCTTCAATCTTAAGATCGGTATTCAACCTGCTTTGTACAATTTTTACCGTATTCAATAATTTGCCCAATCCTTCAAGCGCAAAGAATTCTGTTTGCACGGGTACAACTACACTATCTGCAGCAACCAGCGCATTCACGGTTATTAAACCAAGTGATGGTGAGCAATCAATTACAATAAAATCGTAGTCGTTTCTTACCGGCTCCAGTATTCTTTTCAGCACACTTTCCCTGTTAGGATAATTAATCATTTCTATTTCGGCACCTACAAGATCAATATGCGATGGCATCAGTTCAAGGTGTGGTATGTCTGTTTTCAAGATAACCTCCCTCGCTTCCGCCTCATTTACCATACAATCGTACAGGCTGCGGGTAATATTGTGCAAATCGAAACCTATGCCCGTTGTGCTGTTCGCCTGTGGGTCGGCATCCACCAACAATGTTTTAAATTCTAAGATAGCCAAACTGGCTGCCAGGTTAATGGCAGTTGTTGTTTTGCCTACACCTCCTTTCTGGTTCGCTATCCCTATAATTCTTGCCATGCTACAATTGTATTTGGTTATAATTTTTTCTGAAAAATGCTCCGGGTACAAACGTGTAAACGGGTTTAAAACTCCGGGTTGGCTGGTTTTTGGCAAACATCGGAATTATTTCACTCTATTTACCTAAAAAATGCCAAGTTGGCAAAATTAATTATTCGGTATAAAATTGGAACAATATTACCCAATCAATGTTTAAGATGTAAAATATACTTTTACCTAAACCATATAAATGATAACTATCATATCTGGCACCAACCGCCTGGATAATAATACCCGGAAAGTGGCTGAAGCTTACCGGGGAATACTCGAAAAAAATCATCAGATTTCTGCATCCCTACTGGCTTTAGACGAGGAAGATATGACCATGAGATCTGCCAACTTTATAAAACAGGAGGAAGAACTGCTCTTTAAGGCAGATAAGTTCATTATAATTATGCCGGAGTACAATGGTTCCTATCCCGGTATCCTTAAACTGATGATTGACCAATCGGATGTAAAAAGGGCCTGGTGGCATAAAAGAGTCTTGTTAGTTGGTATATCTACCGGCAGGGCCGGTAACCTGCGTGGAATGGAACATTTAACAGGGGTTTTACTACATTTAAAAATGCTGGTGCATCCCAACAGGTTACCTTTAAGTATTGTTGATAAGCTGATGGATGCCAGGGGGCAATTTACTGATGCCTGCACCATTAATGCCATAGAATCTCAACTGGCTGAATTCATAAAATTTTAATTTAGTAACATGCGTTCACCTATAGGTGTAATAATTTTTTTGGCCATTATGCTGGCCCTCGATTTATATGTATACCAGGTAGTAAAAGCAGTTAGCAGTTCGGCATCACCAAAAACGAAGGCAGTTATCACCGGCATATACTGGGGAGTTACAGCTATTGCCGTTATTGGTTTCCTGCTTTTTGTATATACCGATCAGGAATTTTTGGGTAAAAAAATTCGTACTTATTTATTTGCCACCATTATAGGATTGTTCCTGGCAAAACTTACCGCCATGGTTTTCTTCCTTGCTGATGATTTGCGTAGAGGTATTCAGTGGGCTGCCGGCAAATTATTTTTCAACAATACCGAAACCGAAAAGATGGTGGAAACGGGCATTAGCCGCTCTGCATTTTTAAGCTGGCTTGGTATTGCAGTTGGTGGCGGGCTTTTTACAAGCCTGTTGTATGGCTTTAGCAATAAATATAATTATGATATAAAAAGATTGAAACTTAGTTTTAATAACCTTCCGGTTGGTTTTAAAGGATTAAAGATTGTTCACATCAGTGATATTCACAGCGGAAGTTTGCTGGATAAAAAAGCGGTACATGCTGGGGTACAAAAAATCTTAAAAGAAAAAGCAGACCTGGTATTGTTTTCGGGCGACCTGGTAAATGACCGGGCTTCTGAAATGGATGAGTTGAAAGCAATTTTTGCGAAAATAACAGCCCCCTTGGGTGTGTTCTCAACGCTTGGCAATCATGACTACGGGGATTATGCACGATGGCCCATTAATGGTATCAGCAAAGAGCAGAACCTGGAGAATTTAAAAAAAGTACACGCCAGTATGGGCTGGCGGCTAATGATGAACGAACATGTGGTGCTTGAAAAGGGAGGAGACCAGGTTGCACTGCTGGGTATTGAGAACTGGAGTGCCAAAGGCAATTTTCCAAAGTATGGCAAGATGGACCTGGCCTATCCCGGCACGGAGAAATACCCTTTTAAAATATTGATGAGCCACGATCCCAGCCATTGGGATGCAGAGGTCAGGACCAAATACCCGGATGTTGATCTTATGCTGAGCGGTCATACCCACGGTATGCAATTTGGTGTTGAATTGCCTGGATTTAAGTGGAGTCCTGTGCAGTACATGTATAAACAGTGGGCAGGCTTATACGAAGAAGCACAACAGAAATTATATGTGAACCGCGGTTTTGGATTCATTGGATACCCAGGCAGGGTAGGCGTACTACCGGAAATAACCGTAATTGAGCTTATCTGATAATTTACCTTATTAATGCTGGTATTTGCCGCTGAGGATGCAGACAAATAAAAAATCTTTTAAAAAATTACTCCACGGAAATATTTTTTAGCTTACATTACTACACACTAAATAAATTATATGAACAAGACAGCTATTTTTAATAAGATCGTAGAGCAGGAAGAATTATATATTGAAAAACTGAAGCAGACTTTAGAGCAATACCGCCGGGCTTCAGACCTGGATGAAGAAGGAACCATGGACCGGCAGGATATGTCTCAGGCAAACGAGGCAAAGGACATGCAGATGCGCCTGCGGGTGCAGCTCGATAAGGCTAATAACGACCTGGCTGAACTAAAAAATGTAGGCAGCAAGGCCTATGATAAAGTAGCTGCGGGCGCTATGGTAACTACGGGTAAGGCTTACTTTTTCGTGGGCGTTTCCCTGCATGCGCTTGTAGTAAATGGCAAAGATGTACACGGGGTTTCTGCAGAGTCGCCGGCTTTTAAAACAATGTATGGTAAAGCCCCTGGCGATACTTTTGAGCTTGGCGATACTACTTACAATATTGAGGCTGTGTCTTAAATAAGATTTCTCGAATTTTGAATATCAAGATTAGCTGATCTTTTCACCTTTGTATATTTCATCTTTTATTTAAACATAATACAGACCGGAAAAAGTAGTCAATCTGAAATAGATTGTAATAAAAAATCCCGCCTATAAGGCAGGATTTTTTATTACATTTTAATTCCTTCTTTCACGAGGAGAAAATCTTTTTCTTCCTTCACCACTTCCCCTGCCTTCGTCGGTAGGTTTCCTGAAACCTCCATCGGCTTCATTCATTCTAACGGTTCTGTTATTATATCTTTTACCATCAATAGCATTGATCATTTTAGCAGCGTTGGCTTTATCTACTTCCACCCAAGTGTTCATTTCACGCATATCTATTTTGCCCAGCACTTCTTTTTTTAAATTGCTTTCGTCTAAAATAAATTGCAGAAAACTTGATTTATAAAAACCATCCTTCGTACCCAGGCTCACAAACAGGCGGGTATAACCGTTGTCCCTGCTGAAACTGCGCTCCCTGCGGCTTCCATTATCCCTGCTGGCACCGTCAAAACTTTCTCTTCTCCGTCCTGCATCTTTTGCATTCAGGTCTTCGGCGTTCTCGTAATACTTCAGGAAATGATCAAACTCCAGTGCGGCTACTCTTTGCAATACCTCTTCTTTGCTAACGTTTTCAAACTTTTGCATCAGGTCTGGCAGGTAAGTTTCATAATCACCATGCGAAATATCAGTAGTTATCAGTTTGTCCATAAAATGAAAGAACTGTTTACGACAAACATCTTTTCCACTAGGGATATCCAGTTTGTGAAATTGTGCGTTCACCATTTTTTCAAGGGTTCTTATTTTAAAAGTTTCCCTGCTGTGGCAAATTGATAAACAAATTCCTGTTTTACCTGCACGGCCTGTGCGGCCACTACGGTGGGTATATACTTCTATATCATCCGGCAATTCGTAATTGATAACATGGGTGATTCCATCAACATCAATACCACGTGCAGCCACATCTGTTGCAATTAATAACTGTAACGCTTTGGTACGAAAACGTCCCATCACCCTGTCTCTTTGTTGTTGGGTTAGGTCACCGTGCAAAGCTTCAATTTCATATCCTGCCTTGGCCAGCCTTTCGCTGATATCCTGTGCATCTGCTTTTGTACGGGTAAAGATGATGCCGTACATACCGGGGTTAAAGTCAATTAATCGCTTCAATGTTTCATAACGGGAATGAGCAGGGGATACAAAAAACTGGTGATCGATGTTTACATTACCACTGTTCTTTTTACCTACGGTGATCTCTTTAGGATTATCCATAAAGTTCTTAGCGATAGCCCTTACTTCAGGTGGCATGGTAGCACTAAACAACCAGATGCTTTCCCGGTTGATGGTATTCTTCAAAACAAAATCAATATCGTCTCTAAACCCCATGTTCAGCATTTCATCTGCTTCATCCAATACTACGTATTTTACTTTTTGCAGGTCGATGGCTTTTCTTTCTATCAAGTCAATTAAACGGCCTGGTGTAGCCACTACAATCTGAACACCTTTCCTAAGGTTCCTGATCTGCATGGTGATAGACGCACCACCATAAACAGGTTCTGCGTTAACGCCCCTGCTATGCTTGCTGAAAGAAACAAGATCATTGGTGATTTGGAGGCAAAGCTCACGGGTAGGGCAAACAATAAGCGCCTGTGGGAACTTATCGGCTGCGCTTACCAGTTGTAATAACGGTAAACCGAAAGCTGCCGTTTTACCGGTACCGGTTTGGGCTAAGCCCACAAAATCTGTTGTGCCGGATAATAACACCGGGATAGCTTGTAGTTGAATTGGGGTAGCTTCTGTAAAACCCAAATCTGTTGTGGCCTGAACGATGTTTTCGTTAAGACCTAATGCTTCAAATGCATTCATTGTATAATTTTTTTTAAAATAAGGACCGGCTGTTGCAAACGCACAAGCATATAGGCCACAAAAAAGTTTTTTTGATGGTCACATGTTATGCGTGGGCCGTTGTGGGGAAAATTAACCTGGTGGTATCAATCAATCTAATACCTGCTATCAACAGCGTCTGAGCATGTCATGTAATTCTCAGAAATTCTAAAATCGGCGCAAAGGTAGGGGTTTATTATTTATTTTTGGTTTATTATTGTTTTTATTAACAGGGCCTAAACTATTGCCGGAAATTTAAGTCTGATATTTATGAGAAAATTTGTGCTGCTTATGGCGATTTTCTGTGCTTGCTGTTGCCGGGCAGACGCCCAAAAGGATACATTAACAATGGCGGAGAAGCAAATGCTGGATTCAATGCTGGCTAACGACCCGCTTTTGCAGATGCTGAAAAATCTTAAAAGGAACATCTTCTTCGTTTCACTGGCAGCAGGCAATGGCAGTTTTAGTACTCATAACAACCAGGCTAACGCAACGGGCTACGTGAAAAGACTGATCATGATGCCATCCCTGCAATATTTTACCAAGAGTGGATTCAATTTCGGAACTACCGGTTTTATTTCTAGCGATAGTTTGCGTGGGACGAGTTTGTACCAGCTTGGGGTAACGGCCGGGTATGCTTATACAGGCAGCAAAGTAAACACGGGTATTTCCTACACCAGGAACCTGAGAGTGGGAAGGGAGTATAACAGCAGAAGCCTTTACCAGAACGATTTTTATGGATACCTCAGAAGTGCAAAAGGAGCTGTTCGTCCGGGTATGACGATTGGCTTTACAAATGGTAAATATAAAGAGGCGAGTTATGTTACCTATTCTCGGGTGATTCATCTTAACAACCCACCACCCAATGGAAGGGATACAACTATCATACTCCGCGGCTTTGATTCCACAAACAACAAAACAAGTTTTTTATCAATTTCGGCCAATGCCAGTCATGAACTTAATTTTAAACATCTTTTCACAAAAACAGATGGGGTAGAATTTACAACCACCATGATGATCAATTTTGGAAGTGATCGATTGGAACAAGAGCATACCAATGCTATATTCGACAGGTCCAGGGCCCTTAATAGAATAAAACGATTTGAAGCCAGCAATAACCTTCGGTTGCAATCTTGTGCTGTTTCATTTAATGCGGCATATATTCTAAATAATTTTTATCTACAGCCCAATATTTACATCGATTATTATTTACCTGCTACAACCAGCAAGCGGTTGAGCACCATTTTTTCCGTATCTGCAGGCATGTATTTTTAAATGGCTTAACATTTAATTAAGTTTCAGCGTTTTAACTTGGCATATTGATTGAGTCTAACCTTAAAATAAATATGCAAAATATGAAAACAAAAATCCTGACAGGAGTAATCATTTGTCTCATCAGCACAAGTGCATTTTCACAAGGTTTTAAAATTGGCGTAAAAGGCGGAGCCGATATTCACAAGATTGATGGTAAACCATTCGCAGACCAGTTTACGTACGGATACCATTTGGGTGGTTTTGCCCAGATCGGTCTGTCCAAAAAAATAGGCATTCAGCCCGAAGTGTTGTTTAGCCAGGTAAACGTAGATACCAGCAGTAGTTTTAGTACGGTGTACGACTTTAAGAATGTATCTAAGGTTAAACTTAAGTACCTCCAAATCCCATTGCTGCTGAACTATAGTCCAAATCCATTTGTGTCTTTCCAGGTGGGCCCACAGTTCAGTATCCTCATGGATCAAAACAGTACATTGGTAGAAAATGGAAAAGATGCTTTTTCCAAAGGTGATTTTAGTATGCTCGGTGGATTGCAATTAAATATTTCCAAGATCAGGTTATATGGTCGTTACGCAGTAGGATTAAATAACCTGAACGATATCGATAATCAACAGAAATGGAAAAGCCAGCATATCCAGATTGGTGTTGGTTTGGCTTTATAAGGCTTAAGGTCTCAAGATCGTAATTTGTCCTTCTATTGTTAATTTAATAACGGTGCTTGGCGATGCCGGCATCGTATCTTCCTGGCGGTGTTGAACTATATAGTCAACACCGTTTTTTATGTTCTGGTCTATGTCTTCAAAAAAAACCGGCGGCGGGTAACCGGAAATGTTAGACGAAGTGGATACCAACGGATGTCCCAGTTCCCGGATAAGTGTTTGGCAAAACCTGTCTTTCACAACCCTGATGCCTATGCTTCCATCGTCGCTGATTAATTCCGGTGCAATATTCCTGGCATGTGGATAGATAACCGTCGTAGGTTTGGTAACACCTTTTATGTAATCAAAAATCAAGGGGTTGGGATAGCTGCTGTATTGGGCTATATCCTTTTCATCCGCCACCAGGATGATCATACTTTTTTCCTTGTTACGTTTTTTTATTGAAAAAATCTTTTCAACAGCCTCGCTGTTGCAGGCATTGCAACCTATACCCCAAACCGTATCGGTTGGATATAATATGGTGCCTGCATTTTTTAAAACGGACAGGCAGTTTTGTATGTCGTCATCAAAAATCACTTATCAGCATTGATTAATTGTGCAACCGTGTTTACAATTAAATTTTCGTTCAGCCGTAACAAGCATTCCGGTTCAGGATACAATTTACATACATTTTTGGTGCAAGGCTCACATGCAAGCTGCCCCAACCTGATAACCTGCCGGTTTTTTTTATTGTAAGGAGCTGTATTATTTTCATTACCTGCGCCAAACAACACAATAGTAGGAATGCCTAATGCATTGCTTACATGCGCCGGACCGCTATCTGTTGTTAGCACCAATTGGCTGCTGCCGAAAATTTCTATTAATTGCTGCATATTGGTTTTACCTGCTACGTTTTCTACCTGGTTTTTGTTATCCAATTCCTGGTAAATAGCATCCACCCATGGCTGCTCTTTTGGGCTGCCCACCAGCAATAATTGCAAGGGCGTTTCCCTGCAAAGTTTGTTGATTAAACTGATGGCTTTTTGTTTCGGTAAGCGGCGGGAGGAAGCTTCAGAATTTACATTCACCACAATGCGGTGCTGCACCGGTAAATCCTGGTGCCTCAATTCTACTGTAGGAATCAATATTTTTTGCTGAAGAAATTGTTGCAGCAAATGCACGTATTCCTCTACCCGGTGCATGCCTATGGGTTTAGCATATGAATGCGTAAGCAGGAACGAGCGCATTTCTTTTTTAAATCCCACAATTTTTTTTGCAGCACTTGCCAGGGCCATTACTGCCGATGACAAGGAATCGGGTAGACAAAAAAAGATGTCGTACTTATGTTTGCTTAATTGCTTTCCGAATTTCCATGCCCCGCTCAAACCTTTAAATTCATTTTTATCGAAAACAAATCGCTGGTTGTGCTCGGGGAAATGATCCAGCAAAAAATCGATACCTTTTTTTGTTACCAGGTCAATGCTCGCATCGGGGTATGCTTCCTTCACCGCTTTTACAAAAGCCGTACTCATTACAAGGTCGCCTAACCAGTTGGGTAATCTTATTATGATGCGTGGTGAAGTTGTCATAGTCCTGGTTGAAGTCAGTTGATTTTTACCAAACCATTTTTGCAAAAATAAGCTCCTCCTGCAATTTTGTTGTTGATGATTTGCATGTTTACTGCTCTTATTTCTGGCGTAAACCTGTCTACATGATAAAGATGGTATTGAATAGCTTTAAATTTCATCGATTTAAATTTTATTCCGTCCAGGTGTTTTAACCGCCATTCTATATCTGTATCCTCGCCGCCTGATGCTGTAACATAGTCTTCATCAAAACCATTGATGGCTATAAGGTCATCCCGATTGATACCCATGTTGCAGCCCAGCAGCATATCCTTTGTTTTGGTATGGCTCATAAATGGCAGGTAAATGCCTTCTTCTACACGCTTGCATTTATACCATAAAAGGTTTGTAAAATGAACGAGCCTGAGGTTTTTGGTAACCAGCAGCAGCTTTGATAATGATTCACTCAGCATTACACGCCGGCCAAATAATACTGTTTTTGCTGCGCTGTTTGCCAGGTATGCCTCTACAAATTTTTTATGTGGAATGCAATCGCCATCAATAAATATCATGAAGCTTGCATGGGCATTGGTAATAGCATTGTTAAGCGATGCACATTTTGTAAAACCTGTATCTGGCCTGCTGTTGTGTGTAATTGGAAACTTTAGTTTCGGTTTTATTTTATCAAGAAAATTTATAGTGGCCACATCATCATCATCTTCTGATATGATCACCTCGAAACGACCGAGTGCAGACTGGTTGTTTAGTGCAAGCAACAGCAACTCAAGGTTAGCCAGGTTCTTATAAAATGATATGACTACGGTTGCTTCCATGCGGCAAAAGGCTGCTTTAATAATGTTGAAAAAAGTTGGAGATACTGATCGGTCACCTCCTGCATACTGTAGTGTTGCTGAGCAAAATTATAAGCATTTTCAATTCTAAAGCTTGTTTGTTCCTTATTATTTAAAGTTGCATCAATGCCCTCGGCAATCATGGCGGCATTACCAGTCTCACATGCCACGGCACGATCGGGTTGCACAAGGTCTGCCAGCCCACCTGCTTGTGTGGCTACTACAGGCACCCGGTAAACAAATGCATCAAGTACACTACTGCACAGCCCTTCATTTAAAGATGTAATTACAAATGCATCAAATTTGCTGAAGTACTGCTCCACATTGTCAACATGCCCCATCAGCAAATACCGGTCTACAAGTTTATGGTCCTCTATTGCCTGTTGCATTTGTTCCATCAGCGGTCCGTCGCCAAAATGCAGGAAAATAATATCATCCCTTTTTTGCATTAACATAGCCAGTGCTTCCAGGCAAACCAACGGTCCTTTTTCCTGCGTCATAGCAGCGGTGGTGGCAATTATTTTTTTTCGGGAAAGATTTAACCGTGATAATAATTCGTCCGGCTTTTTGGTACTCGTATCTTTTTTAACAACGATATCAGGAATGAGCAGAACGTCGTTCCTTTTTGTAAATTCTTCGATGATATTTTTTACAGAATTACTCACGGCAGCAATAGCATCGGCATGCAGGTATTTCAGGCGGGTAAAAAATCCCTTCGGCACAAAATTTACCCTGCGGGAGAAAACAACCTTTGCCCGGTGAAACGGTTTCAGGAAAACAGCATAAGTAAGCAATTGGGAAGTTTGCACATGCATAAGCTGGTAGCGGTGGCCCTTCGCCAACAGGAAAAATAGTACCCCAAAAATATTACTAAACGAATGAACCGTAAAGTTGGCTTGCAGCGCCTTTGCTTCCAGTTGCATCCCTTTGCGGCAAAGCAGGTGTACTTCCAGGTTAGCCTGCCTGAACCCGGTCATATTATACAGGGTTTGCCTTTCGCCCCCCCGCCAGCCTTTTTCAAAATTCATTTCAAGCAACATCATGCAACATATATTTTTCCGGAACTCAGCAAAGATTACACTTTTTAGCCAGCCAGAACTGCAATGGTTTAGTGACAAACATAAATCATTACCGAAGTGGCAACAAATTAGCTTCCATATAGATACGGCTTAATTATATTTGCAAAAAAATAAGAAGCATGAATTTACAAGAACAGATAGCCGCTGCCTGGGCTAACAGGGAGCTGCTTAAAGATGACACGTATATAAAAGCAGTTAAAGATGTAATTGAAGAAGTAGATAAAGGACGCTTAAGAACAGCCGCACCAACTGAAAATGGCTGGCAGGTAAACGAATGGGTGAAGCAGGCCATCCTGATGTATTTTGGAATACAACAAATGGAAACCTTTACATTGCCTCCTTTTGAGTTTTATGATAAGATGAAATTGAAGTCAGATTATAAATCCCTCGGCGTACGGGCGGTGCCACATGCTGTTGCCCGTTATGGCGCTTACCTGGCTAAGAATGTGGTGTTGATGCCATCGTATGTGAACATTGGCGCCTATGTAGACGAAGGCACTATGGTAGACACATGGGCTACCGTAGGCAGTTGTGCACAGATAGGAAAAGGTGTACACCTGAGTGGTGGCGTGGGTATTGGCGGTGTGTTGGAACCTTTACAGGCCAGCCCGGTTATTATTGAAGACGGTTGTTTTATTGGCAGCAGGTGCATTGTGGTAGAAGGAGTGAGGGTTGAAAAAGAAGCGGTATTGGGTGCCAATGTAGTGTTAACGCAAAGCACCAAAATTATTGATGTTAGCGGTGCCGAGCCGGTAGAAACCAGGGGCGTAGTGCCTGCCAGGAGCGTGGTAATTCCAGGTACTTACAATAAGCAATTTCCGGCGGGTGAGTACGGTGTTGGGTGTGCACTTATCATTGGTAAACGTAAGGCCAGCACAGATTTAAAAACAAGTTTAAATGATGCGCTAAGAGATTTTAATGTTTCGGTGTAAGGACTTATATTTGCATCCCGGTTTTAAAAAGCCCAGGTGGCGAAATTGGTAGACGCACTGCCTTCAGGTGGTTGTGTTCTCAAGGATGTGTCCCGATTGAAATCGGGATGCTGAGTACAAAAGAGTTCTTAAAATAAGTTGAATAAAAAAGCCCAGGTGGCGAAATTGGTAGACGCACTGCCTTCAGGTGGCAGCGTTCGCAAGGATGTGCTGGTTCGAATCCAGTCCTGGGCACAAAAGTGGACAAATCGAAAAATAATTCGGTTTGTCCACTTTTCTTTTTAGTAGAAGCCATCTCCCAGTTTGTAAAATTTTGACCGCTAAAAAAATATTTTTTTTAAGACGCTAAGTTACTACCTCAACTCATCCATTTTAAAACAATCAAACACCGCTTTTCCCTCGCCGGCTTTTGTTATCAAAGCTACCCGCAAGGCACGGTCCCAGGGCGGTAACCAGGCACCGTTGAGGGGCTGCTGATTAATTTGCAATAAGGAACGTCGGCTCTTGCCAAAATAGAAGCTAATATCTTTTCCATTGGCTACCTGCATCATCAAATAACCTTTGCTGCCAGAGCGTATCGGCTTTGAAAGCAATACAGAATCCTTACCTTGTTTGGTCTGCACCAATACCACCATATCACCATCAACGTAAGCCGTCAGCATATTGTTATCGTCGCCCACAAGGGATATCCCCGCAGCGGATGTAGACTTTTTGCGCAATATTTTTACGCTTGCCTGGTAGTTTGTGAAGGTAGCTTTTTGTCCTACGAATGTAGCGGAGTCCTTTAATGCGGTAAGTGATAAGAGGCCATTTTGTACCGTATGTTTTGCAGCATGAAAAACGCTCCATTGCCAATCGTTTTGCAAAGCTTTACCCTTAAACTTATCAGATATTGTTGACAAATTCGGAGCAGGGGCATTAGGTTCATCTACAAATTTTATCCAGTCATCTGCCGTAAAAACAAATTCTTTTAAAATACCCTGGCGGCCAGTGTACACATTTCCTGAAGTATCATAAGCATGGTATAAAAAATAAAATTTTCCGTCTTTCTCTACGGGGGTGCCATGTCCGGGGCATGTCCATTGAGCCTCGTTTACCAGCACGGGATTGTTTGCATATTTTTCCCAGGGGCCATTCAGGGTTTTAGAGCGGGCAATACCAGACTGGTAATTGCAGCCCGTGCCACAGCATCCTGCTGCTGCATAAAAAGCATAAATATAGTTACCATGCCGCATCATAGAAACACCCTCTACCAGGTTTCCTTCCCAGGCGGAATCATTGCTAAACAATATTTTTTTTTCTCCCAATAAGGCAGTGCGTTCTTCATTCAATTCCTGTATCCAGATGGGAGTAGGTTTACCTACACTATTGCCATCTTCTTTCCACACGATGTGAAGCTTGCCCATTTCGTCCCGCATTGGAAAGGCATCTATGGAACCTGCCTCTTCGCATATCAGCGGCCCGTGGTCTTTGTAAGGCCCTTCGGGTTTATCTGCCGATGCAATTCCTACGCACAGGTTACCATCTTTTTTATGTGCCGAATAATATACATACACTTTACCGTTATCATAACTAATCTCTGGTGCCCAGAAATAATAATCGGCCCATGCCGGCAATACATTAAAAACATGTCCTACAGTTTGCCAGGTATTTAAGTCGCTGGATTTTAAAATGGGGAATGCAGGCATCCAGTTAGAAGTGGTAGCACTTGCCCAATAGCTGTTTCCTATTTTTACAACAGAAGGGTCAGGATGATCGCCGGGCATAACCAGGCGTTGCGCCATACTCTTACTCATCATAAAAATAAATAGCCCTAAATAAACTGTACGAAGCATTTTCAATTATTTATACTTTCAAAAATGACGCCGCTAAGGCGTTTGTAAAAGTCTTTTCCATCATTTACCCATTCTATTTAATTACCCCCTTTTTCTGTAGCCATTTCTAAATAGATATCGGTTATTGTTGTACAGAAAATTTATACACAGAGGAACTGCTATAAGTTTTGCCAGGCTCTAAAAGAATGCTCGGAAAAGATTTTTGATTGGGCGCATCCGGAAAATGCTGTGTCTCCAGGCAAAAAGCTGTGCGAAAATCATCTTTGCTGCCTCCTTTAAAAGTGTTTTGTGATTGCATAAAATTGCCTCCGTAAAATTGCAGGCCAGGTTCTACGGTTGCTATTTCCATAACAATGCCAGATAGGTCGCCAATTATAGTAGCAGCGGGGTTTAGGCCGCCAGAAGCATTGCTACGCAAAACAAAATTATGGTCGTAGCCCTTACCATAACGCAACTGTATATTGCCGGCAGTATCTAACAGGGAACCAATACTCATTGGTTTTGTAAAATCAAATGGAGTACCTGCAACAGGCTCTATTTTTCCCGTGGGAATTAGTGTTGCATCCACAGGCGTATAGGCATCTGCATTTATTTGTAACAGATGGTTATTAATAGTGCCGCTTCCTTCTCCATTCAAATTAAAGAATGCGTGGTTGGTTAAATTCACAACCGTCTTCTTATCTGTGGTAGCTTCATAATCCATGGTTACTTCGTTACGTTGGTTTAGGCCATAAGTAACTTTTACATTTAGGTTGCCGGGAAAACCCTCTTCTCCATCTTTAGCTAAATAAGATAATACCAGCGTAGAATCATTGGGTTGCTGTGCATCCCATACTACATATTGGAAACCTTTTTTACCTCCATGCAATGTATTGGGGCCATTGTTGGTAAAAAGCGTATATTCCTTACCGTCAATAGAAAATTTACCCTTGGCAATGCGGTTGCCTACACGGCCAATAGTTGCCCCAAAATAGGCTTCCGTAGAATTAATATATTCCTGTAGCGTCTTAAAACCAACAACTACATCCTGGAGCTTACCGTTTTTATCTGGTACCAGTAAACCCACAAAACGGCCGCCATAATTGGTAATGGCAAGCGTGCTGCCGCTGCTGTTTTTTAGCAGGAATAAATCGGTAGGCTTTCCATCTATGGTATCTATAAACCCACTGCGGGCTGGCAGGTCAATAGAGCGATGGAGGCTATCTGCACCCGTTGTTTGTTTTGTTTCTGTTTGCTTATCATTGTTGCAGGAAGCAACCAACGAAATAACAATTAGAAAAATAATGACAAGGTTTATTTTATACATAAATTGAATATGGGATAAATAAGTGAATAATTTTTTTTTGAGCCAGGCAAAAGTTTTTCAATTTAGCTTCATTGGCGTCGCACTCGTGTACATTTGATCAATGAGGAGCAAAATACCAAGTCACTAATTTATCCCTTGCGGAGTATAAAAAGGTTTTCGAGATTTTTGGCACTGCATCAAGGATTTTTTTCTTCATTCAATTTCTTTATCAGGTTCACTTCGTCCTGCCTGTATGCAACACCACTGGGAAAATAAATATCATGAAACCACTCTAAAGGCTGTGCCCCGGTAGGCATTGGTGTATCCCAGGCATAAATGGTATTTGATTTGCCTGCCACAAAACCCCAGTTGATGGCGCCAATATTTTTTTCTTTAAGTAGCGGCATAATGGTAGAAAAGCGGCTGTTCCTTGTGCGGGCCATGTACTCCGTACAAATCATGGGGCGGCCACTTGCTTTTAATAATTCTATTACACGGCGGTGCCATTGTGCATCTTCATAATTATGGTAAGTCAATACATCAGAATTGCTGAGCTGAATTTCATTAAGCTTTTCAAAGTCCCATGCCCAAAGCCCTGCGCTTATGGGCTGATCGGGGTTTACCTTTCTTGCCCATTCAAAAACTTTGGCAAGCAAGGCAGCAGAAGAGTCTTTTTTACCAGAATTACCTGGCTCATTGTATAAGTCCCATAACAGAATGCGGGTGTCTTTTGAAAAAGTTTTTAGTACATCGGTCACATAACTTTCCAGGAAAGGAAAGTTACTACTGTCTGCAGATGCCTGCTGGCCGGGATCCTGCACCCAGCCGGAATTATGAATGCCCGGCTTTGGTTCGGGTTGTTTACCTGGCTGTGGATAGGGGTTCCAGCAATCATCAAAAAAAACAAAAATCGTTTTGATGCCATGTCGTTGTGCAATGGCCAGGTATTGGTTCATGCGGTTTTTAAATCCCGGCGCATCCTGCTTCCAGGCCAGGCTATGCAGGTAAACCCTCATGGTATTGAAGCCGATGTTTTTTGCCCAGCCAAATTCCTTTGCAATCGTGGCCGTGTCAAAGGTTGCTTCCTGCCACATTTCTAATTGATTAATAGCCGTAGCGGGTAGGTAATTGGCGCCAGAGATCCAGGGCAATTTGCTGTACCATTCAGCCGCTTTGCTGGCTGTCCATTTTACACCGGGAGTTGTAGCGCCAACATTTATTTGATTGTTTTTCTTTTGTGCATAGGTTTCTCCTGTATGTAGTGAAAGGAACAGAAGAAAGAAAAAAGCATATTTTATTTGCATAATAACCAATTTAATAATTTTATAAACTTTCTGCGGAGCCTGATGGTACCGGTAGCGCAAGGCCGCTTTTTACCGGCGTTCCAAAATTGGGTGAACCATCTGCATTCCAATTAAATTTTTGTGCCCTTGGCGATCTGCCATTGCCGCAGCCCATGCCGGGTCTGGGATTTGCATGGTACAGTATCCAATCTTCCTTTCCATCCGGCGATTTAAAAAACGAATTATGCCCCGGCGCAAAAACACTGTCTTTAACAGAAGTACTAAACACGGGTGTGGGCGTTTTTTTCCAGGAAGCAGCATCCAGTAAACTTCCTTTACCCGTAAACGTTAATAAGCCTAAACCGTAATTTTCGGTCCAGCATCCGCTGGCAGAATACACTATAAACAGATGCTGCTGGTTGCGTAAAAATTGTGGCCCTTCGTTTACCGACACATGCGGAGGATTCAACGGGTCATTCAAATCGCCATGTGTTTCCCACTCTAATGTAGGGCTCGAAATTTTTACCCTTTTACCTTTTATGGTCCAGGGATTTTTCATGCGGGCAATAAAAATATCCTGCCGCCCATTTACATCCCCCTCCCAACCACTCCAGGCCATGTACCATTTGTTGCGGTGTTTGTAAACAGATGCATCAATGGCCCATTTGTTGGTATCATCTTTTACCTGCCCTTTCATTTTCCATTCGCCTTGCAGCGGGTCTTTAGATTTATTTTCCAGCACATAAATTCTATGCGTTTCATTTAAACCATCATCTGCCGCAAAATAGATATACCATTTACCTTTTATAAAATGCAGCTCGGGTGCCCATATGTCTTTAGACCAGGCAGTACCTGTAGGCGGCTGCCAAACTATTGTTGGCTGAGCAACCTGCAAGGAGGCAAAATTTTTTGTTTTGTAAAGCACCAGATTTTTACCGGTGGTATGCGTAAAATAATAGTAGCCATCTTTTTCAATTATCCAGGGGTCTGCGCCAGAAGGTTTCAGCGGGTTGGTAAACCGCTCCTGCCCTGAGGCGACAGCAACTACCAGCATTAGTGCCAGGTTCAAAAAATAGGTTCGTTTTGTTTTACACATATGGTAGATGAATAAACAAGTCTTCAAATATGTTTTTGTAATAAGGCCTGCCCTTTTCGCAGCTACAAATGAGCAAGGCTTCTACAATGCACCTCAACATTAAAAAGTCAGCAGGCTTTGATTCCCTAAACCAGTCAACGAATCAACTAATCCACCAATCCACTAATCATCAAATCATCAAATTATCAAATTATCAAATTATCAAATCATCAAATCATCAAATCATCAAATCAACCATTCAACCAATCAACTACCCAACTACCCATCACTCTCCCGCTGGTTTACTAAGCGCTGTACTTGTACTCACCGGCACACCAAAATTGGGGGTGCCATCTGTGTTCCAGGAAAATTTCTGTATGCGTGGACTCCTGTTATTTCCGCATCCCAAACCAGTTGATGGGTTAGCATGGTATAGAATCCAATCTTCTGTACCATCTACCGATTTAAAAAATGAATTATGGCCTGGCCCAAACACCGAAGCAGCAGGATTTTTAGAAAAAACCGGGCTGCTGGTTTTTGTCCAGTCAGCAGCAATCAAAGGATCGCCGCCATCTTTTAACGTCAACATACCTAAGGCATAATCGTCCGTCCAGCATCCACTTGCAGAAAAAATTAGAAACACTTTACCTGCGTCATTCTTTAATATTTCCGGCCCTTCATTTACTGCCGGTGGCGCACCAAAAGATTCCCAGGGAAACTGTGGTGATGAGATGAGCGTGCGTGCTGTTGCCAGGGTCCAGGGGTCACTCATGCGTGCAATATAAATGCGCTGTGTATGCTCCGTCGCCGAAGCTTCTCCACTCCATAAAAAATAATTATTACCATTATAGGTAAGTACTGTTCCATCTATGGCAAAAAAATCTGCAGCAGGATCATAAATTTTTCCCTTGTCTATCCATGTACCTGTTTGTGGATCAGCACTCGCATTTTCCAAAACAAAACTGCGTTGTGTATTTAAATCGGCAGAAGAACCCGCAGTATAATATGCATACCATTTGTTGTTGATGAAATGTAATTCTGGTGCCCACACATTTTGAGAGTTAGGGCCAGTAGCGGGTGCAGTAAAGATGGTTACGGGCGAAGCAGCTCGCAGTTCGGTAACCTTAGCCGTTTTCCAAATAGCAATGCGGTTGCCCAGCGTGTGGGTGTAATAATAGCTGCTTCCCTGCTTAATAATCCAGGGATCGGGTCCTGAAGTAAGCACAGGATTTGTAAAACTGTTAACAGGTGGTGGAGGTGGAGTAACCGGTCCACCTCCACCCTTTTCTTTACAGGAAGAAAAAACTATAGAAATTATTAAAGGGAAAAGAAATAATTTTTTGATCATTTTTTTGTTTTTCTAATGCTGAATGATGGTAGCTATCTGTTCAATACATTTATTTCACACAAAGCAAACGAATAAAAGCAACAGCAGCACGCCATCTTGTTAATTGATGTCTCTTCTCCATTGTTGTTTATCATCTTTGTTTGCTTTGCGTGAAATATACTTTATAAATACAGCATGATTAAACTATTACCATCCCGGGTTTTGTACCAGGTTTGGATTGATATCAATTTCTGCCTGGGGTATGGGCATAAATTTATTCCTGCCCAGCATAAAATTATTAAACTCATTATCCCTTGCCTTTAATTGTGCAAGTTTTGCAGCGTCTTCAAAATAACCCCAGCGTGCAAGATCGTTCCAGCGAACAGATTCACCAGTTAACTCCGTAACACGCTCATGCTCTAATTGTAATTGAAATTGTGGTGCCGTCATGCCTGGCCTGGTAGCTGTTAGGGTCGGCATACCTGCTCTTTGGCGCACCCGATCTACAAAGGCGTATGCTTCTGCTGTTCTGTTAAGGTTATTCAACGCTTCGGCATACATCAGCAACACATCAGCAAAACGCAATGCTCTAAAATTTATTGGGCTGTTAAAAACTTCAAATTGATTGATGCGGAAATAATCATCTAAATACTTGCGGTACCAAACCCTTGTTTTAATGTTATTGTCATAATTTTTAGAGGTAAAAGTAGAGCCATATACGAGGGTAAAATCCGGGCCACGTACATCTGTAGAATCGTACAAAGCTGTGGCTACCAGCCGTGGATCTCTGCCACCACCCACAGCGGTTTCCTTTAAAAATTCGTGTACTACCCAGCGGTGCATGTTGGCGTCGTTAAAGCCATGGCCGGGTGGCGCAAAAAAGGGCGCACGGCTGGTTCCAACGTTAGAGGTAGGTCCATCGTCTCCGCCATTTTCAGGACGCATTTTAAATTGCACTTCGAATACTGATTCTTTATTGTTTTCTGTTGTGTGAAGAAAGTTGTCCCTGTAATTAGCCACCAGGTCATACTGAGCAGCTCCAGCACCGGTAATAAACCACCCCAATGCAGTAGCTGCTGCCTGCCATTCTTTTTGTTGCATGTGCGCTCTTGCAAGGTAGCCAAAGGCAGCTCCTTTAGTGGCACGGCCTACTTCCTCTCCTGTATAAGATAGCGGCAGCACTTCTCCTGCTTCTGTAAGATCCTTTTCTATTTGTGCCCATACCTGTTCCTGCGGCACCTGCGATGGTTTGTCTGCCGGAAGCGAAGGCTGTAATATCAAGGGTAAATTACCCCAGATAGTTACCAGGTGGTAATAATAAACAGCTCTTAAAAATTTTGCTTCCCCTAATATGCGGGCCTTTAATGATTCATCCATGGTAATGCCTGGCACATTTGCCAGCACCTGGTTTGCCCGGTAAACACCCCGCCAATGATGCGCCCAGGTATCATAATTTACTTCAAAGCTGTATTGTGTAATATTCAAAGCGCTGATGCTTCTTAGTTCATTCCATGGGCTGGTGGAGTAGCCATCATCAGACCTTACATCCATATAATAGGGCAGCCAGCGGGAGTAGGGAGAACCGTTGCGGTAAAAGTTTCCGTACACGGCGTTGATACCCTGCGTGGCATCTGTACCCGTTTTCCAAAAATTAGATTCATCAATCCTATTCGGATTTTCAACATCTAAATCGAGAGATTTTTTGCAGGAGATTGCCGATAAGGCTACCGTAGCTGCAAGACAATATTTAATGATTGTATTCATTGCTGTAGATTAAATAAATGAATTAAAAACCAAAATTGATTCCGGCAGAAATAATTCTCAGGGCAGGGTATTGGCCATTGTCAAGCCCCCGCTCAAAAATATTTACACCTGCAATATCAGGGTCAAGACCTTTGTAATCTGTAATGGTTAAAAGGTTTTGCCCACTTACAAAGATGCGGCTGCTGGTAAACCCGATTCGCTTTAAAGAGGCTTTGCTAAAAGTATATGCAAACTCCAGGTTACGCAGGCGCAGGTAGCTGCCGCTTTCTAACCAGCGATCGCTTTGTGGCAATACATTGTATTGAATGCCTCTGTCTGGCGCACCAATAGCTGCACGTGGCCAAATTGTACTTGGGTTTTGTGCTGTCCAAAAAGTAGCCTCTTTTCTGAAATTAGTATTCTGGTCCATCCGGTCTACATTGTATCGGGGGCGGTTATATAATTCGTTGCCCACCACAGCATACCATTGCATATTGATGCTGAAATTTTTGTAAGATGCATTTAATTGAAGTCCGGTTTCAAAATCGGCCCAGGGACTGCCAGCATAGTAACGGTCTTTATCAAGATCAAGCGTGCCGTCGTCATCAACATCTACATAACGGATATCACCTGGTTTAGACCATGGCTGCAGTACTTGCCCGGTTTTTCCTTTGTGATTGTCTATCTCTGCCTGGCTTTGAAAAATACCATTGGTTTTTAACACATACCATTCGCCGATAGACCTGCCCAATGCTGTGCGGGCATCGCCTAACTGTGTAAATTTTGTAGTGGCATTACCAAACGCCGTCACTTTGTTTTTAATAGTGGTAAAATTTAAAGTTGCATCCCAGCGAAAATTACCGCTTGGTGGCGGGCGAAACGTAAGTGCCAGCTCAAAGCCTTTGTTTTCCAGAGAGGCTGCATTTACTGCAGGGTTACCTCCGGCATTACCGGTTGTTGCACTAATGGGCAGATCTACTAAAACATCTTCTGTTTTAGCAATAAAATAATCGGCAGAGATAGAGAAGAGGTTTTTTAGGAAAGATGCTTCCAGACCAATATTGGTTGTTTTTTTTCGCTCCCAGCGAAGGTCACTATTTGCCAATCTGGTAACAATCTGGCCGATTTGTTCTACTTCGCCAGGGCCAAATACCGCACGGGGAAAGGGGTTGATGGTAGCATAGTATAACCAGGGTTGCAAGAATTCTGAGTTACCCAAACTTCCATAAGAGGCCCGAATTTTCAAATCGTTCACCGCCTGAACGTTCCAGAATTTTTCTTTAGAAATGCGCCATGCCACCGAAGCAGAGGGGAAATTGCCCCAGCGATTATCGTTGCTAAACAATGAACTGCCATCTCTGCGGAAGGTGAAGCTGGTTAAATATTTATCAGCATAAGTGTAATTAACCCTGCCCAAAATTCCGATATTATTCCAGCGGTTGGTGTAAGGATCCTCTACAGTAGCGGTGCCATCAATGGTGGTAAAGCGAAAAATAGGATGGTCAAACGTTTGGTTGCTAAAACCCACAACAGCACCTATTTTATGCGAGCCGAATTTCTTATCATAATTTACAGTATGCTCATACAATTTAGATTCAAACTCTCCTCTGCTTCGGAAACTAGACAACTTATTATTGTTGGGCGAAGGCGTTCCCTGGCGCACTGTGCCCGGCCGGCGGGTACCTTCTCCTTTATCAGTTGTTTTTTCTATGCCAAAATTAAAACGGTAAACCAGGCCATCCATTATTCTATAATCGAGAAAAGCATTGCCCCTGATTTTAAAATTCCTTTGCTCAAACTGGTCTAAGCGTTGCAGCGCCGGTACGTTTGCCGTAAGCGTACTCAGGTAAGCATTGTTTAAACCAATACCCCAGCCTTCCGGGTTTTCGGGGCTGATGTAACGTGTGCCTTGCAAGGCCACAACTGGTGGCATGGTAATCATATCTACAAAAGGATTTACACCTACTCCGGCTGCGGCAATGGGATCTTCTTTCGTCCAGCTAAACAACACATTTTGACCGATTGTGAAACGGCCGAGTTTGGTATCTGTATTAATTCTAAAACCAGAACGGGAAAAACTATTGTCAATTACCGGCCCTTTATTTTGAAAATGATTTCCGCTGATATAAAAATTTACTTTTTTCTTTAACGAGCCAGACATAGCAAGGTTGAACTCGCTAATGGCACCACGGCGTAAAAATTCATCCTGCCAGTCAGTATCTATTGCAGGATCAAATTCTGTGGAAAGAGATGTAGGCACGGGTAAACCGCCGGCCTGGTAAAGACTGGTGGCAAGGGGGCGGTATTCGGCTACATTCATCATATCGTACCTGTTATGTACCCGCTGTATACCGCTTTTGATACCACCATTAAAAACTAATGGTCCCTGCCTTCCTTTTTTAGTGGTGATGATGATAACACCATTGGCTGCACGGCTTCCGTAAATGGCGGCAGCAGATGCATCTTTTAAAATCTGGATAGATTCTATATCCTGTGGGTTAAAATCTGGTGAAGCATCGGTGTACATCCCATCAATAATATAGAGTGGGTTATTGCCTGCAAAGGTACCTGCACCACGAATGTCTATTTTGGCTGCACCACCGGGTGAGCCTGTATTGCGAACGGTTACACCTGCTACGAGGCCCTGGATACTTTCCGCAACGGTGTTACTAACGTTGCGGTTTGCCTCCGTGGGATTTACAATACCTACTGCACCGGTGAGGTCTTTTTTGCGTACGCTCTGGTAGCCTATCACTACAATTTCATCTAAGGGGCCTGCTGCTGAGCCAAGGGTAATATCTACCCTGTTGCTTGCGCCAACTTTTGCCTCCTGCTCGGCAAAGCCTACATAACTAAAAACCAATGTAGCACCGGTGGCAGCGCTGATAGAAAAATTGCCATTGGCATCTGTACTGGTACCGGCACCGCTGCCTTTTACAACAACAGACACGCCCCCCAGGGGTTGATTATTGGCCCCGGAAGTTACCCTGCCGGTAACTGTTTTGTTTTGTGCCATGGCAGGCAATGAAATAACAAAGGCAAGAAAAATAAAAAATACTTTTGAAAGCATTTTAACCAGGGAGCTGCTTTGCATTTTTGCAGGCTGGTTGTTGGTTGTTGGTAAATGATACATCATAGCAATCAATATAAGTGTGTAAGAAATTTTGATAAGAAAAACTTATGCTGTTTTTTTATGGGCCTTTTACTAAAATGCAATTGCCTGGCATTGCATACATCTTAAAAAATTGAAAAAAGAAACTGGTAGGTATAAAACTTTTAAAAATTGTTGCAGGAAGCAGATGGCTTTTGGCTTTAGGAATGGCATGTTGATAAAATTGCTTTGCATCATATAACAAAGCCTGAGATAAATTCCAGCCAGCGTGTAGTATGGTTTGTTTAATTTTCAAGCAGCGCAATCGTTTATTTGATCTTAGAAAATATAATAGAACTACCGTATCATCAATTCTTCCATAAAGTAAGAATGATTAATCCGGTAATCATTCTTATTTCGTCTCAAAGTTTTATCATTTCGTCGCAATTAATTTGAGCACCGGCATTCATTAATGGTAAAATGATCAAACTGTCTTAAATTGTAATCACTATTAAAAGACGAACTCCATTGAAGCATAAGCTTGTTTTGTTATTGATTGTTTGTTTACTTGCCATTAAAAATATGTATGGTCAGGATGAATTTTATTTTCGCCATTACCAGGTAGAGAATGGTTTATCTCATAATACCGTAATGTGTAGTTTGCAGGATGAAAAAGGTTTCATATGGCTGGGTACCAAAGATGGGTTGAACCGTTTTGACGGGAATGCTTTTAAAGTGTTCAGGCATAACGAAGAAAATGAAAGCAGTATTGGCAACGATTATATACGCTGCCTGTATTTTGATAAAACCGGGCGGATGTTTGTGGGTACGCAAAGAGGGCTGTACCAGTATCACCCCGTAACAGAAAGCTTCTCTCATATTACTTCATCGGGCAGTAAAAGCATCAAAGAAGTTTGTGTAGATAAGGCCGGTAATATCTGGTACATAGCAGAAGGCACCCTCATTTGCCAACAGCAAAATAAAGTGGTTGTGTATGATAACGCCCTGTATTTTGCACCCACGGCACTCTGCATTGCGAAGGACGGCAACCTATGGGTTTCGTCGTCAGATGGGCAAATCAGAAAATTTAATGCAGCCGCCAATTCTTTTGCCGCTTTCCCCGTATTAAGCAAGCAGCCTGCCGGCATAAGCTGGATTGAAAAAATGTATGCTACCCAAAATAACAGCATTTTAATAGGTACTTCTGCAGAAGGTTTGTATTCGTTTGACATTGCTACCGGCTCTGTTGAATCAATCATCAGCCAAAACCAGGATAAGACAGGTATTTATGTAAGAGATATTTTGCAGATGAATCCAGGCGAATATTGGATAGCAACAGAATCGGGCATTTTTATTTACAATGAAAAGAACAATTCTATCATCAACCTTAAAAAAAATTACCACAATCCTTACTCTTTATCAGACAATGCGGTGTACACTTTGTGCAAAGACAAAGAAGGTGGGTTGTGGGCAGGTACTTATTTTGGCGGTATTAATTATTATGCGCAGGATCAATTACTGTTTCAAAAATATTTTCCTGATTACAGTAAAACATCCATCAGCGGCAATGCGGTGAGGGAAATTGTAAAAGATAAATATGGCAATCTTTGGATAGGAACAGAAGATGCAGGCCTTAATAAAATAGATAGCAAAGGGGTAATTACCCATTTTATGCCAACGGGCAGCAACACTTCGCTTTCTTATTATAATATTCATGGCCTTTTGGCAGTAGATGATAAAATATGGGTGGGCACTTTTGAGCATGGCCTGGATGTGCTTGATATAAAATCAGGCAAAGTAATAAAGCACTATGCAGCCGGAAATAAACCCGGTGATCTTAGAAGCAATTTTATTTTCTCTTTGTACCAAACTGCCGATGGCGTTATTTTGGTAGGCACTACCGCCGGTGTATTCAGGTACGATAAAAACCAGGATTCTTTTTCACCCATCCCTCAATTGAATGGTTACACTTATAATATTCTGGAAGACCATGAAGGCGTATGGTGGTCTGCAACTATTGCTGATGGTGTAAAATATTTTAACCCTCGTACAAAAGAGTCTGGCAGCTTTACTAACAACCCAGAAGATAAAAACAGCATTAGCAATAATATGGTCAATGCCTTGTTTGAAGATGAGCAACAGCAGTTATGGATAGCTACAGAAGGGGGAGGTTTGTGCATGCTAAGCGCTGACAGGAAAACGATTAAGCGCTACAATACCCGCAATGGTTTTCCCAGCAATTTTGTATTTAAAGTATTGCAAGATGCACAAGGGAAATTATGGATCAGCACTTCTAAAGGGTTGGTACAACTAGATCCTGCCGCAGCATCATTAAAAGTATATACAAGTGTAAATGGTTTATTAAATGACCAATTCAATTACAACTCTGGTTATAAAGACGATTCCGGACGAATGTATTTTGGCAGCGTAAAAGGGATGATCAGCTTTAAGCCAAACAACTTACCGCAAAACAATTTTAACCCACCGGTATATTTTACCGGCTTCCAGGTAAACAATGTAGAGTTGCCCATTGATGCAGAAGGTACATTGCCGCAATCGATGCTCTATACAAAAGCCATTGAATTATCGCACACCCAATCTTCTTTTAGTATAGACTTTGCAGCGTTGAGCCATACTGCTCCACAAATGAATACTTACGCCTATAAAATGGAAGGCGTAGATACAGGCTGGACTTATTTGAAAAAAAACAGGAAGGTTTACTTTACAGACCTCTCTGCCGGCACGTATATTTTTAAAGTAAAAGCAGCCAACAGCAGTGGGATATGGAATAATAAAGAGGCCTCGCTCAAAATTGTAATCAATCCTCCCTGGTGGCTTTCTAAACCGGCATACGCTTTTTATTTTTCCATGGCTGCCCTCCTTGCTTTTCTGATGTTCCGATATTACCACAAGCATTTAAAAAAGGAAAACCAACAGCGGATAGATCATCTTATTTTTGAAAAAGAAAAAGAAATCTATGATGCAAAAATGCATTTTTTTACAAATATTGCGCATGAGATAAAAACACCCCTAACCCTTATAAAAGGCCCGCTGGAAAGGGTGATGGATAAAACTGCCGGAATGCCCGAAATAAAAAACAGCCTCGCAGCATTGGAAAGAAATACCAACCGCCTGCTGCACTTAACCGGGCAACTATTAGATTACCGTAAAACAGAAGCCGGGGGCTTCGTCTTATCTTTTGAAGAGGGAAATATTTCCCGTTTACTGGAAGAGACCTTTGTAAGTTTTACTACCCTGGCAGAACAGAAAAATATTGAATACCTCCTGCACCTGCCGCAAAAACCTTTAATAGCTTACGCAGATAATGAAGTGCTTACAAAAATACTCAGCAACCTTTTGAGCAATGCCATTAAATATGCCAACAAAGAAGTCAGGATTAGCCTTGCAACAGACATGAAAACAAAAAGCTTTTCGATAGAGATAGATAATGATGGGTTTCTTATTCCGGATGATATGAAAGAAAAGGTGTTTGAACCTTTTGTACGATTGAAGGGCACAGAGAAACAACAGGGCACCGGTATAGGGCTGGCCCTTGCACGCTCGCTGGCGGAGTTGCACCAGGGTACACTTACGATACAGGAGGGTACTAAAACTTTTAACAGGTTTGTTTTGCATTTACCTATGCTGCAGTTGCGCCCTACTGCAAAGAATGATGCAATGCCGGGGGAAAATATAATTGCTGCACCGATTGCTTAAATACAGGATATGAAATCAACCTTACTGCTGGTAGATGACAATGAAGAAATTTTAGAATTCTTAGAAGAAGAATTGCAGGACGAATACCTTTTGCTCAAAGCCCTGAATGGTGCAGCAGCGCTGCAGTTGCTAAAAGAAGAAGCCGTGCAATTGGTAGTGAGCGATGTGATCATGCCAGAAATGGATGGCTTTGAATTTTGTGCCATCCTTAAAACGGAGGTAGAATTTTCTCATATTCCCATCATTCTGCTTACGGCAAAAAATACCCTGCAATCAAAAATAAAAGGGCTGGAGCTGGGCGCCGATGCCTATATTGAAAAGCCTTTTTCTCCCGCACACCTGCGGGCACAGATTTCTAATTTACTTAGCAACCGCAATAAGATTAAAGATTACTTTGCCAGTTCTCCGCTTGTGCACATTAAGAGCATGGCTTATTCTAAAGCAGATGAAACTTTCCTGGAAGCATTGCAAGAATCAATAGAAAAAAACATGGTTGATACCGGCCTTGATGTAGAAATGCTGGCAAGAGAAATGGCCATGAGCCGTGCAACATTTTACAGAAAAATTAAAGATATTTCTAACCTTACGCCTCACGAACTAATCGATATTACCCGGTTAAAAAAAGCAGCAGCATTATTAGCCGATGGCTCCTATAAAATTTATGAGATCATAGACATGGTGGGCTACAATTCCCAGTCAAACTTTACCCGTAGTTTTCAAAAGCAGTTTAGCATGACTCCTACGGAATATGTAAGCCTTAAGCAAGCAGAAAAAAAGCAGGAGCGGTAGGTGCGGCCTGTGTTTTGTATTTCGCCACCAAGGCACAAAGTATTCACTCTTTGTAATTCCGCCTTAACGCCTTACCGGCAAAACAAGATTTAGCCGGGAAGGCGTGAAGACGTTTTTTGTTTCTATGCTACGCTGCGGCTGCAAGTTTTGCCACGAAAATGGTCGGCCCATTCCCGGTATCGTTTACCATCTGTAACGGTCTATCATTCTTTATTACCATAACGATTTTTTCTTAGTAGCTGCTGTTTCTCTTATCCTCAAAATTTTGCCGCATGTTTTCTTAACATAACGCTAACTACAGCTTAACGGTTTGAATCAGTAGTTAGCAGGGTAATTGATGTACTTTGCTCAAACAGTTTTATCCCTTATTACATCCCGCCTGGCAATTTTTATATTTTTGTTCATTTGTAAAATACTTAACCAATGGAAACAAGGCACACATCCTCAAATTTCGACGCACCCCTACAACAAATTACCAATAATACCACCACCTGGCTGGGGCACCGCAAATCAGATCATAAAGAGTTTGTAACTGGTCAAACATTCTTAGCCACAAGAGAAGGTGACCTGGAAACAATAGAAGTATTTAGCAGCGTGGTGGCTGATCCGGGACAGGTTCAGCTTACTTTTTATTCTTTTAATTCGCAAGATCAAAGCTGGGGGCCTTCTATGGGAACGGCTACCGTTTCATTTGATGCCACCTGTAATGGTAAGTGGATTGCATTTCGTATACCAGGCCTTCATATAAATAAAGGGATGTCTTATGGCTTTCGGTTACAAAGTCATGATTCATTTGTTGGGGTGGGCGAAGCCGCTGGAAGCGCATTGCAGCCACCGCTGGTATCCGGTAAAGAATGGCATTTTACAAATGAAGGTAAAAAGGCTAATGCATTTTCTTATTTCAGCCTGGCATTTAAAGTGGCATTGCGTGCGTAAGAATCAGGTGAATAGTGAAAGAGGTTTTTATCAAACCATTTTTATTTTTCCAGTTGCTCTTTCATGCGCCTGATGCGGTCTTCCAGTTTTTCTGATGTAAAATTTTCCCGCATGCTGTCAACTTTAATTGGAAAACAGAAAGGCGTTAATTTTTGCGGGAATTTTATAACTACCCGGCTTTGCTGTATGCGTTGCAGCATATTTCTCAGCCTTGGTTCATCCATCTGTTGTTCCATCACTTCGTTGTATGCCTGCCTTAGTAAAAGATTGTCGGGGTCGTACTCATTAAAAACATTGAACAATAAAGATGCAGATGACTGTAGGTGCTTTTGTTTGACATGTTCGCCCGGCATGCCCTGGAAAATTAATCCTCCAATTACAGCGATGTCCCTGAACTTTCGCTTTGCCATTTCTGAGGAATTAACCGCCCGTTGTATATCAGCCAGCAGGTTTTCTTCGGTGAATAAATCATACACATTGGTATCGTCTAACGGTATGGGCTGGTCGCTTAATAATTCGAAGCCATAATCATTCATGGCTACTGAAAAACTGATGGGCAGTATTTTGCTGATACGAAAAGCCAACAGCGCAGCCATCGCCTCATGCACCAGCCTTCCTTCAAAAGGGTACACAAACAGGTGGAAGCCTTCTTTGGTTTCAATATGTTCAATCAGGAGTTCTTCGGCAGATGGAATGTGAGAGAGCTCCTTTTGTAAAGTAAACAATGGTTGAAGCGCATAGATCTCTTTATCTTTTTTTGTAAAATTGCCAGCGGCGGTATCTGAAAGTTTCTTCCTTAGCATGTAGCCAAGGTTAGAGCTCAGTGGTACCCGGCCGCCCATCCAACTGGGAACAATAGATTTTTTGGCTGTTGATTTTTTTACCAATGCAACCATGTCTTTTATCATTACAAATTCCAGGTTGCGGCCGGCCAGGGTAAATACATCACCGGGCTGTAACCGGCTGATAAATGATTCTTCAATCACACCAATATATCCACCACTGAAAAACTTTACTTTCAGCATGGCATCGCTTACGATGGTGCCGATGTGCAGCCGATGGCGCATTGCCATTCGCCTGCTCGTCATTTTGTAGCGGCCATCTATCCATTCTACTTTTTTATAATCGTCATATTGATGTAGTGCTTTGCCACCGGAATGCAGGAAATGCACCAGGCTGTTCCATTCATCTTCGGAAATACCCCGGAAGCAATGCGTATGCTTTACTTCCTGGTAAATTTCTGTGGGCAAAAATCCTTCTCCTACGGCTAGCGTGGTCATATATTGCAACAATACATCGTAGCATAACACATAGGGTTGCCTGCTTTCTATCAACGATATTTCCATGGCTTCTTTAATGGCTGCTGCTTCCAGCAGTTCAAGCGAATGTGTGGGAAGAAACCAAATGCGACTAACAGCATCGGGCTGATGGCCACTACGCCCCGCTCTTTGCAGGAAGCGGGCCACACCTTTGGGAGAACCTACCTGCACCACCGTTTCCACCGGGCGGAAATCTACACCAAGGTCAAGGCTGGAAGTACAGACAACTGCCTCTAGTGTTCCTTCATGCAAAGCGTCTTCCACCCAAAGTCGCAATTCCATTTCTATACTGCCATGGTGCAGTGCAATGGCACCGGCAAGTGCTGGTTGTAACATCAGCAGGCGCTGGTACCAGCGTTCGCTCATGCCCCTTGTGTTTATAAAGATGAGGGTGGTGCGGTTACCAGCAATAATAGGTAACACTTCGTGCGCCAGTTTAATACCAAGGTGGCCTGCCCAGGGATATTTTTCAATTTCTTCCGGGATGATGGATTCAATGTGAATTTGTTTTTTCTGCGTAGCTCTTACAATTACGCCCTCCTGTTGAAGTGAAGAAAGCATGACATCTTTGGCTTCTACAAGGTTACCGATGGTGGCAGATATACCCCAGACAGACAAGGCCGGTGCCGCTTTAGTTTTTTTTTGAGCAGGCTCAAGATCTTTAGTTAACGTGGATACTTTACCGATAGTTTCATTCCGGTTGAGGCCCACCAGGCGGGAAATAGCCAGCTCTACCTGTACACCTCTTTTGCTGCCCAGCAACTCATGCCATTCGTCAACAGCCAGCACTTTTAATGTTTTGAAAAGTAGCGGATAGTCCTTTTGCGCTAATAAAAGGTGCAGGCTTTCCGGTGTGATGATCAGTACTTCCGGCATATTGCGTTTTTGCTTTGCCCTTTCGCTGGTGCTGGTGTCGCCGTTGCGAACGCCCACCCGCCAGGCAAACCCCAGCGCAGCAATTACTTCATCCATAGCACGGGCAATATCTTTGGCAAGCGCACGCAATGGCGTTATCCAGATCAACTGCAAGCCATTATTTTTTTTAAGCTGGTAAGTATCCGGGTGCTGATTGATGAATTGGATGACAGCACCTAAAAAAACAGCATATGTTTTTCCAAAACCAGTAGGTGCATTCACCAGGCCAGATTCCCCGTTTAAAATATGCTGCCATGTTTGTTGCTGGAAACTAAAGGGCGTTCTCCCATTTTCGGCTAACCATGACTGAAGGATGGCATAGCCAGGGGTATTTTCCAGTTTTGTAATTGTTGCTTTCATTGCCAGGGGAAAGTTACCTACAATGTGCTGAATTACAATTGAATTTATCAGGGTGTTTACCTATCGGCGAGGCATAACTGCTGTCATTTCATTTTTAGAAAAAAATAATTTGTTAAGAAAAAGTTGTTGATATGATTTTAGCCACTATATTCACACATTATAATATCCGCCCTTCCTATAAAAGCTGCTTAATTTCCCGAGGATAACTCACCCCCTTATTTTAATATTTATTTGAATGCATTGCTATGCCTGTTGCCATATTGCGGGCAGCAAGGCCAATTATGTAATTAACTATCAGGACAAAAACCAAGCAACATGAGTTTACAACTACCTACGGCTGTTACCGGTAAAAAATTGCCAGTACTGCAAATCCTTACCAGCCTGGTGCTGGCATTTGTTTTTACCCTTGCTACGAGCGTGAGTTTCGGGCAGGCGAGTGTAACGGCCGACTACCCAGATTATGCGCCTTTATCTAATGCTGTGTTTACTGGAACTGGTTTTGCAGCAAATGAACAAGTAGTGTTAAAAGTCAAGAATTTATTCCAGCCATGTAATACTATCTCACCGGATTCATCTTACCTACCATGGACAGTTACAGCGGATGCATCAGGTAGCTTTATTACAAACTGGACCGTTTGTAACTGCCCGGGTGACTCATTGCGGCTGAAAGCAACTGGCCAAACATCAGGGCTCGTAGCCTATGCTTTGTTTTCTGATGGGGTTTTAGGTTCAGCAGAGGATTTTCCTTATGATGCAGGTCAATTATTAACTAATAATGGATGGTCTGCAATAAGTGCCGGAGGAACAAATCCTCTAACTGTAACAAGCCCTGGATTATCCTATAATAATTTTGCGGGGTCCAATATTGGCAATGCAGTGTCTATGACAACAAGCGGCGAAGATGATTCTAAAGGTTTTCCAGCAACAACGTCTGGTTCTATCTATTATTCAGCAATGGTAAATGTCAGTGCTGCCCAATCTGGTGGTGATTATTTTCTTGCTCTTAACGGAAGCGGTTTTAGTGGTAGGTTGTATGTAAGATCAAGTGGGAGTGGTTTTGTTTTTGGTTTAGCAAAAACTAGTGATGCTAGCGCCACCTATGAAACAACCGTTCGTTCATTCAATACTACTTTTTTAATTGTAGTTAAATATGCTTACATAACCGGGACGTTACCAAATGATCAAGCAAGTTTGTGGATCAATCCAGCAATTGGAGGCGCTGAACCATCCGCTACAATATCGGGTGTAACAAGTACATCACCTGATGCGACTAGTCTTGCTTCTATTTTGCTTCGTCAAGGTACCGCAACTTCTGCTCCAACATTACGAGTTGATGGCATTAGAGTCGGCACCGCATGGGCTGACGTAACACCTGTAACAGCAGCAGTTACTCCAATAAATTATATATACCATGAAGCAACCACCAATAATCCTGGCTGTGGTCCTAACTATAGAAATGTAGTAACGCCTACTTCTACTCAAGCCATGAATTTAGCATGGAAAATTGAATACCAGAATCTCTGGAACCAAACAAGAATTTATTATACAACCGATAACAGCAATCCATCCGGCTCTTTCGGAGTTGGCGCAGGTACTACACAAGTAATTACCGGAGCGTATAGTTGTGGGATTGGGGGGTCTCCTAATCCGGAAGTGGCAACGGGATCTATACCTGGTCAAACAGGAGGCACGGTTGTAAAATATATTATCAGTGCATGGAATACAGCTGGTGGTAATGAGCTTTTTGCCAATTCAGGAAACTGTTCGGGTTGTGGAGCGATTACGTCATCTTCAGGTGCAACTTTATTTTCTTATACAGTTAACCCTACTATCACGGCCACGGCAGGCGCCAATGGTTCTATAACACCATCTGGAACAACAACAGTAACCTACAACGGTAGCCAGGCATTTACTATTACGCCTAATGCTGGTTACTATATTTCTGATGTATTAGTAAATGGAGTAAGCAATGCTGCTGCAATCAGTTCGGGTTCTTATACTTTTTCAAGTGTTGTATCCAATCAAACCATTTCGGCAACTTTTGTTCCGCTGATTAATTATGTATATCACGAAGCAAGTAACAATGGAGTTGGATGTGGTGGAAATAATTTCAGAAGTGTTTTAACTCCAAATAATACGCAATCCATGACCGCCGCATGGAAAATTGAATATCAATTTAATTCAACAAATACTGCATTATACTATACAACAGATGGCTCATCGCCTTCTGGCTCTAAAGGAATCGCTAGTGGAACAACAATGGTTGTAGCAGGAGCTTATGATTGCACATTTAATGTAGGATCATTAGTAGTTGATGTAGCCAAAGCAACAATACCTGCTCAACCAGCAGGCACTACAGTGAAATATATTATGGGCGCATGGAATTCGATAGGTGGCAATGAGATATTTGCCAATTCAGGTGCAAATATTTCGCCCTTTACATCTTCTGCAAGCGCAACAGTATTTAACTATACAGTTGCTGCTTCCCAAATTGAGTATGCCAATTTACAATCCCCTGCAAGTGCCACAATCACTACCGGAAGTAGTATTACAGCATACGCCCGGGTTTATAAAGCAGGCTTAACAGATGTAACTTCAGGTCAGGCTCCCAACATTACAGCATGGATAGGTTATAGTACTTCCAATGTAAACCCTTCAGACGCTTCTTTTACATGGGTTCCATCAACATTTAATATTGAAGTGGGAAATGACGATGAATATCAAGCAACTTTTGGATCTACACTTCCGGCAGGTACTTATTATTATGCCAGCAGGTTTCAGCTAACCGGTGCACCTTTTGTGTATGGAGGTTATGAAGCTCCCCCTTCAGGTGGAGGATTCTGGAATGGAGTTAATTATGTAAGCGGTGTGTTGACAGTAAATTGTACAACGCCTCCTGCACGTACTATTTCGGCTGGGAGCGCCACTACCTTCTGCACTGGCGGAAGCGTTACGCTAAGCTCAAATGTTGCAACCGGTAATGTTTGGAGTAATGGTGCCACAACGCAAAGCATCAATGTTACAGCTTCAGGCACGTTTACTGTAAATTATACGGATGCTTTTGGTTGTCCTTCTGCCACTTCTAATTCAATAACGGTTACAGTTAATCAAACACCTGCAAAACCTACTATTTCTGCAGGTGGACCAACAACTTTCTGTACGGGCGAAAGTGTAACATTAACTTCCAGCTCGGCAACTGGTAATAATTGGAGCACAGGTGAAACAACACAAAGTATTGTAGTAAGTACAAGTGGAAGTTATACGGTTGTTGTAAAAAGTGGAACTAGTCCTGATTGTACTTCTGCAACTTCAAATGCATCAGTAGTTACGGTAAATAGTTTTTCTACTCCCGTAACAGTTTTAAATGAAAATTTTGGAACTGGGACATCATTGCCTTCAGGCTGGACAGCAACAGGTAGTCCAACATGGACAATTGAGAATTTAGCTTCCTCTAATGTTTATACAAATGCAAGTGGCGAGAGTAATGCCGTTGCTACAATGGCAGCCTCAACAGATGCAGCATTGATTTCTTCTACCATTAATTTTTCTACTGCAACAAGTGGTATTTTAACTTTTGGAACTAGAAGATCTAGTTCAACTGCCTACACAAGGGATATTGCAATTGATATTAGTGTAGATAATGGATCAAATTTTACAACTTACCAAACATTACTTGCTTCAAGTATTAGTACTAGCTGGACTTTACAAACTGTAAATTTAGGTAGCTTAATTAATAATGTTAGCCAGGTTAAAATAAGATTTAGAATGCTTGGTTCAGGAAGTACTGCTTCCAATATTCGCATAGATGATGTGAAACTAAATGGATCAATTGCAGGGACGGCATCTATTTCAAGGGCAGATAATTGTAATGGTACGGTTACCTTAACAGCCAGTGCAGGAGCGAGCTATTCATGGACGCCCGGAAATGCAACAACACAATCAATCACAGTAAGCAATACAGGAAACTACTCCGTAACGGTTACGGGTAGCCAGGGTTGTACTTCTGTTGCATCTACTAATATTACCTCTTTACCGGTTGCGCTGCTAGCGGCAAAAGTGGTTACGGCTCCTGCCTGTTATAATGGGTCAGGTTCTGTATTGGTTTCTGCAACAGGTGGTTCTGGTTCATATAGTGGCACAGGCACATTCCCTGTAGCTGCAGGCGCTGCTTATAGTTTCACAGTTACAGACAATGGTACCAACTGTACATCAGTAGTGTCTGGCACTATGGCAGCACCAACACAGGTAGTTGCTTCTTCAAATTACTCAACAATTTTATGCAACGGCGGTTCATCAACTGTTACAGTAGCGGCCACAGGCGGAACAGGATCCTATGGATCATCGGTAGGAACATTTGTTGTGCTTGCCGGTCCTTATAGTTTTACGGTTACAGATGGTAACGGCTGTTCTTCAATAACAACTGGAAATATTCCTGAACCAACAGCTTTGGTTGTAAATGAAATTCATACAGATGTAAATTGTAATGGCGGAAATAACGGTTCCATACAATTAACTGTTTCTGGTGGAACAGGAATTATTACGCCAATATTTACTTCATCAGTAGAGAATTTTAATACACTTGCATCATCAGAAACTTCTTCAGTTGTACCTACGAACTGGTATTTCTCTGAATCGGGTTCAAACGCCAATACAACATACACAGCTAGTACTGGTAGCTTAACTACGGGTGATACTTATAGTTTTGGATCAACCGGAAGTGGTGAAAGGGCATTTGGAGGAATACAATCTGGAACTTTAAATCCGTTTATCGGAACAAAAATTACTAACAACACTAGTCAAACAATAAATGCCATAGACATAAATTATACAGGTGAGCAATGGCGCCTTGGCACTGCAGGCAGATTAGATAAACTGGAATTTGAATATAGTACCAACGCAACCAGCCTTGCCACCGGAACCTGGTCGGCGGTTAGTGCGCTTGATTTTATTGCACCGGTTACGACCGCTCCTTCAGGAGCTTTGGATGGTAATGCCGCAGCGAACAGGACTGTTATTTCCGGAACAATAAGTGGTCTATCTCTGGCATCGGGTGAGAGTATCTGGTTGGGCTGGAGAGATTTTGATGCATCAGGAGCAGAAGATGGATTAGCTGTAGATGATTTTTCTTATACTTTAAAAGCACCGGGAGCTTATATCTACTCATGGTCAAATGGGGCTTCTACTAAAGACATCTCCGGACTTACAGCAGGTAATTATTCTGTAACTGTTACAGACGGAAACGGATGTGCCAAATCAGCTGGCCCGATTGTTATTTCGGAACCATCAGCCATCAGCTTTACAGCAACTGCAACGCAACCAAAATGCTTTGGTGAAACAGGATCTGTTTTGTTGAGCACAGCAACGGGTGGTACAGGAGCTATTACTTACAACAGTACTGCTACCAGCAACCTTGCCGAAGGCGATTACACTTACACTGCAACAGATGCAAATGGTTGTACAAAAACAATGATTGTTCATATCAATGCAGCGCCATCAGCAATCAGCTTTACAGCCACTCCAACGCAACCAAAATGTTTTGGTGAAACCGGATCTGTTTTGTTGAGCACAGCAACGGGTGGTACAGGAGCTATTACTTATAACAACACTGCTACCAGCAACCTTGCAGAGGGAGATTACACTTACACAGCAACAGATGCGAATGGTTGTACAAAAACAATCATCGTACACATCAATGCAGCACCATCAGCCATCAGCTTTACAGCCACTCCAACGCAACCAAAATGTTTTGGTGAAACAGGATCTGTTTTGTTGAGCACAGCAACGGGTGGTACAGGAGCTATTACTTACAACAGTACTGCTACCAGCAACCTTGCAGAAGGTGATTACACTTACACTGCAACGGATGCGAATGGTTGTACAAAAACAATCATCGTACACATCAATGCAGCACCATCCGCCATCAGCTTTACAGCAACTGCAACGCAACCAAAATGCTTTGGTGAAACCGGATCTGTTTTGTTGAGCACAGCAACGGGTGGCACAGGAGCTATTACTTACAACAGTACTGCTACCAGCAACCTTGCAGAGGGAGATTACACTTACACAGCAACAGATGCGAATGGTTGTACAAAAACAACCATCGTTCATATCA
>JBBSKH010000014.1:0-48740 GCA_038256495.1 Chitinophagales bacterium | reverse complement strand
GTGTTTTGGGCGAATGCACCCATCGCCAGGACCATAAAAAGGCCCGTTAATAATAATTTGTACTTTTTGCTTGCCATAACTTAATGATTGATAGATTTCTAAATATACGAGTTGATTAAATGCAAATGTATTTAAACGGTAACTAAATTACAAATTTTTTTGGCAATTAATTATAATACCCAAGTTTCGGTAATCGGGGGTTTTTGGTATATTATGACGGCATTGTTACCCAAAACGCTGCATATCCTATTTTTTAAATTTTCCTTTACAAGTTTTCCTTTCATAATTTAATTTGATAAACTTAGTGGGTGCACTATATTGCTTCTTTTTATACGATGAAGTTTGTTACTGATATTATTGGGCCGGAGCTAAAGACATTTGAGACAAAATTTGCTGATGCAGTAAAGAGCAATACGGCCCTGTTGGACAGTATCATGAAATACATTATTAAACGAAAAGGTAAGCAAATGCGGCCCATGTTCGTTTTTTTAAGCGCCAAACTGCATGGAGAGATTAATGAAAGTACTTACCGTGCCGCTGCCCTGGTTGAGTTGCTCCATACTGCTACCCTTGTGCATGATGACGTTGTAGATGAATCGTTTGAAAGAAGAGGTTTTTTTTCCATCAATGCGATTTGGAAAAATAAAATTGCGGTACTGGTGGGTGATTACCTGCTGTCAAAAGGACTGCTGCTTTCAACCACCCACGAAGACTTTAAACACCTGCACATTTTATCTGACGCTGTAAGGCAAATGAGCGAGGGCGAACTGCTGCAGATCGAGAAATCAAGGAAGCTTAACCTGGACGAAAATATTTACTTCGAGATCATAAAAAGCAAAACCGCATCCCTGTTGTCTTCGGCCTGTGCTGTAGGCGCCTACAGCACCACGAAAGATGACCAGGTAACTGAACGGATGAAACTGTTTGGAGAAAAAGTGGGTATTGCCTTCCAGATAAAAGATGATCTTTTTGATTATGGTACTGATGATATAGGTAAGCCAACAGGTAACGATATTAAGGAAAAGAAACTAACCCTTCCTTTGATATACACACTCAACAAAGTTGATGGAGCTACAAAGAAAAAATTGATTTATTCCCTGAAGAATAACAACAAAGATCCCCGGAAAGTTAAAGAAATCATTGAGGTAGTAGTACAGAACGGGGGCATACAATATGCACAACAAAAGATGAATAATTACAGGGATGAGGCATTAACTATCCTGCATAGTTTTGAAAACACACCAGTACGAGCTGCACTAGAGGAACTGGTGCGTTACACAACCGATCGAAAATATTAACCATGGAAAAAAGATGGAAAATATTAGCCCGGGACGATAAAAAAATTAACTCTCTTTCCGGGGCCTTGGGTATTTCACCCACCATATGCAACATTCTTGTGCAGCGTGGATTTGAATCTTACGATCACTCAAAAAACTTTTTCCGTCCCAACTTAGAACAACTTCATAACCCTTGGCTGATGAAGGATATGCAGCAGGCTGTCGACAGGATTTTGGCCGCCATTAATGAGGGAGAAAAGATATTAGTTTTTGGTGATTATGATGTGGATGGCACCACTGCCGTTGCAACGATGTACCAGTTCCTGGTATCAATTTACACCCCGGAACAAGTTGATTTTTACATTCCGCACCGCTACCGCGAAGGCTATGGCGTAAGTAAAGCAGGTATTGATTATGCTGCAGCCCATGATTTTAAATTGATGGTTTGCCTCGATTGCGGCATTAAATCGGTTGACCTGATCGACTACGCCGCATCGCTTGGGATAGATTTTGTTGTTTGCGACCACCACCTGCCGGGAAGCAGCCTGCCGAAAGCCGTTGCTATTTTAAACCCCAAACAACCTGGTTGCGAATATCCTTACAAGGATCTTTGCGGTTGTGGTATCGGATTCAAACTAATGTCGGCTCTAAAAGAACAATTGAACCTACCCGATGAGCTCATTTACAAATACCTTGACCTAAACGCTACGGCCATTGCCGCTGATATTGTACCGATGACCGGTGAAAACCGCATTATTGCTTATTACGGACTTCAGCAAATAAACAACAATCCTTCGCCTGGCATCAAAGCGTTAATAAACCGGGCTGCTGTTAAACCACCTTTACATATAACAAATGTGGTTTTCGCTATCGCACCAAGGGTAAATGCCGCTGGCCGTATGGACGATGGAAAAAAAGCTGTGCAGCTTTTTATAGAAAAAGATCCCGAAAGGGCTAGTGACCTGGCAGACCAGTTGCACACAGATAATGCCGACCGAAAAGAAGCGGACAGTAGTATTACAGAAGAAGCATTGGAGTTGATTGCAAATGATAAAGATGCTGCCAACAAAAAAACAACTGTTGTGTACCGGGCGCACTGGCATAAAGGAGTGGTGGGTATTGTAGCTTCCCGAATTATAGAACATCACTACAAGCCTACCGTGGTGCTTACACAGAGCGGCGGGCTTGCTACTGGCAGTGCCCGAAGTATACCGGGCTTTAACTTATACGAAGCCATTTATGAGTGCCGCGAATTCCTGACCACATACGGTGGACATTTTGCTGCAGCTGGCTTATCTATGAAGCCGGAACATGTGGTTGCCTTTACCAGCAAGTTTGAATCGGTTGTTGCTTCCTCAATAGATGAAGAATTACTGATACCAGAAATTATCATTGATACGGAAATTGATTTTACAACTATCAGCCCGGGATTCTATAATATCCTTTGCCAGATGGAACCTTTCGGTCCGGAAAATATGCGGCCGGTTTTCCTGGCAAAAAATGTGATGGATACAGGGTATTCAAAAATTGTGAAAGAAGCACATCTTCGTTTTGTAGTAAAACAACATGACGTAACCATTACCGGCATTGGCTTTAACCTGGCCCATAAATTTCCTCTATTGCAAACAAAACAACCATTCGATATTGTATTTACCCTTGATGAAAATGAATGGAATGGCAATAAATCTTTACAGCTGAAAGTAATTGATCTGAAAGTTAGTACGGTTCATTAAACAGCAGCTTCCATCCAAAAAAAATACAAAATCCTGCCGGCTTTTTTATACCTTGACATAAAGGTTTTTTAACCGGATTTATTTATTGGAGCATGCAATTCTATAACTACCTGCAATACTATTTTTTTCTGGCCAATAACTGGGATTTTCGCATTGCCACCCACATTCTTGGAAGAGAGATAAAAGGCGAAAAAAAATACCGCATCAGAACAACCGGTGCAGACGAACTAACAAAGCTGGAAGAAAAAGGCATCGACATTTCACATGCAAATATTTACATGCCGGCCAGTTACGATCTGCTGGAAGATGTTTTCAGCAACTTGCCTGTATCAACCTACCGGCATTTTATAGATATTGGTTGCGGCAGGGGGCGTGCCCTATGCGTGGCTGCAGCCTTTGGCACAATGAAAGTTACAGGAGTTGAGTTTTCAAAAACACTTTGTGATGAAGCAAAATTAAACCTGCTTAAAACGCAGCAACAAATTCCTGATCTCCTTTTCAAGGTCATCAACAATGATGCTTTCTATTACGAAATACCGGATGACGCCGACTGCATTTTTATGTTCAATCCTTTTGACGAGATAATTATGAGCGGTGTGCTGCAAAACATTGAAGTGAGCCTGGAAGATCATCCCAGGGAAATGACCATTATTTACCTGAACCCTATGCACAAACACCTTTTTCTTGAGCAGAATTATAAAGAAGTATACCACTACATCAAGCTCACTTACATGGAAGCAGTTGTGCTAACAAAAAGCCCCGGCCAGGGCCAGGACTTGTAATTGATTTATGTCGATTTACTTAATTTTTATTTCCCATCAGGTCTACGCTACGGCTAATAAATTCAGTAAGGTGTTTACCAGTTAACAATCCTTGCGACAACAAGGCAAGGTCTCCAAGGTTCTTCACCAGCTTCTCTTGCTTTTCCTGCACCGATTCTGCTAGTATGCTGTTGAAGATAGGATGATTGCCATTCACCGTCAGGTTCACTTCGTCTGGCATTTGCGCATAGAAGGCTGCCATTCCTCCGCCGATAGAAGCCATATCTTTCATCCTGCGCATTTGTTCAGGCCTTGTAGCCGTTACCGGTGGCGCTTCGGCACTAAGTCCTTTTACTTCTACATTAATATGCAAACCTTCCTGTGGTTTTTCAAACAAAGTCTTTAATTTTTCTGCATCTTCTTTGCTAAGGATACTGTCTGCCGATTCTGTTTTGTCAATCAGGTTATCCGCTATATCAGCATCTACCCTGGTAAAAATAGTATCGGTCCATTTCATTTCAACACTATTAATGAAGGCTGCATCTACCAGCGTTTCCATTTTTGCAACATGATAGCCTTTAGCTATAGCCTGTTGAATAAATGCATCCTGCTGCACAGGATTGGTGGTGTACAATATGACTTGCTTGCCGTCTTTATTTTTCTGTGTAGCTTCTGTGGCTGCTTTATATTCATCTAGTGTATAAAATTTACCAGCAGTATCCTGCATAATGAAAAACTTGTTCGCTTTTTCCAGGAACTTGTCGTCCGTCATCATACCATACTTTACAAACAGGCCCAGGCTTTCCCATTTTTCTTCAAATTCGTTGCGTTCTTTGTTGAAGATCTCTTCCAGCTTATCTGCCACTTTTTTGGTGATATGTGCATTGATCTTTTTTACATTGGGATCACCCTGCAGGTAACTGCGGCTAACGTTCAACGGTATATCGGGGCTGTCAATTACGCCATGCAACAACATCAGGAACTCAGGCACAATATCCTTCACTTCATCGGTAACAAATACCTGGTTGCTGTATAACTGTATTTTGTCTTTTTGAATTTCGTAGCTCTGCTTTATTTTAGGAAAATAAAGAATACCGGTCAGGTTGAAAGGATAATCAACATTCAGGTGAATCCAGAATAAAGGTGTTTCACTAAAGGGATACAACTCCTTGTAAAAGTTTTCGTAATCTTCCTTGCTTAACTCTGATGGTTTCCTGGTCCATGCCGGAGAAGAATTGTTGATTGGCTTTGCCACCTCTGGCTGCTCTCCCTCTTTTACTTCCGCAGGCTTTTCATTTACATCTGTAAAGTAGATGGGCACAGGCAAAAATTTACAAAACTTCTCAAGCGTAGCTTTTATTTTGTACGCATCAAGAAACTCTGTGCTTTCATCATTTATATGAAGGATGATATCTGTACCTCTTAGTTCTTTCTCTACTGGCTCCAAAGTGAATTCCGGGCTACCGTCACACTCCCATTTTACCGCCTGTGCTCCCTCTTTAAAACTTTTGGAGATGACTTCAACTTTTTCACTCACCATAAAAGATGAATAAAAACCAAGACCGAAGTGACCAATGATATTATTCTCGTTTTGGCCTTTGTATTTTTCAAGAAACTCTTCTGCACCGCTGAATGCCACCTGGTTCAGGTATTTATCTATCTCTTCTTCCGTCATACCCACGCCCCTGTCGCTTATGGTAATGGTCTTGTTCTTTGCATCCAGCTTGATGTCTATTCTCAGTTCCCCCAGTTCACCCTTGGCTTCACCAATTGAAGACAAGGTCTTAATTTTTTGGGTGGCATCTACTGCATTACTGACAAGTTCACGTATAAAAATGTCATGTTCGCTGTATAGGAATTTCTTAATAATAGGAAATATGTTCTCTGTTTGTACCCTGATTTGTCCTTTTTGCATATAATTAAATTGTTTTGAATCGTATTTGCATACGTGTGCAAAATTGATACCACCCATTAGGAACGGAAAAACTGTCAGTTCTAAATTATCTTATTGTAATGTGGAGAAGTAGTCCATGCAATAAAAGAAGGAGGCTAGAATTTACATAATTTCGCACCTCACTTCTAAAAACACATGTATGAAGAAACTTTGCCTTGCCATTATGATCCTTTTTTGTACCGTTTCCCTAAACGCACAAACTGTGGTGATTAATGAAATTTATGGTGGTGGTGGAAATTCTGGATCTACCTACAAAAATGATTTTATTGAACTTTATAACAATAGCAGTTCATCTGTTAGCGTAGCGGGATGGTCTGTGCAATATACGAGCGCTGCCGGAACTTCCTGGACGGTAACAAATTTGAGCGGATCAATAGCCGCAAATGGTTACTATCTTATTCAGCAAGCAGCCGGAGTTGGAGGAACAACCAATTTACCGACACCCGATGCGATTGGAACCATTGCAATGAGTGGATCAGCAGGAAAAGTAATCCTGGTTGACGTTACTACTGCACAAACCGGAACCTGCCCCACAGGAGCCCAAATAATAGATAAAGTTGGATATGGCTCTACTGCCAACTGCTTTGAGGGTACTGGTCCCACAACGGCACCCTCCAATACTAATTCTGTGCAAAGAACACCAATTGGTACGGATACCGATCAAAATGCAGCTGATTTTACTGCCGGTGCTCCTTCCCCGGTTAGTGGCGGAGCAGTAGCTGATGTAACGCCTCCGGCAATTACAGCGCTTTCACCAACAAATAATCAAACCAATGTAGCCACATCTTTTACTGCCTCGGTAACATTTGATGAAACAGTTACCAAAGGAACATCAGGTACCATCAGTATAAAAAAGATGAGTGACAATTTAACGGTTCAGGCGATAGATATTCTGAATGCATCTGTAACAGTTAGTGGAGCTAACGTTTCATTCATGGTTAGTTCTCTGGCATTCAACACAGGATATTATGTAGAAATTACTGCAGCTGCTTTTAAAGATTTGGCTGGCAACAATTTTGCCGGCATCACGGGTTCTGCAATATGGAGTTTCACCACAAGTGCAACCCCTCCTTCGGGAATTATTGGCACAACATATAATTTCAATACCTGTACTGCTGGTATAAGTGATGGCTTTTCGCAATATAGCGCCACCGGTTCTCAATTCTGGGCTTGTACCACTTTTGGTCGTGATCCTGCAAACCCTGCCGGTACTACAGCATTTCCAAATGCCGTTCAAATTAATGGATACGATAATACCATCCCTGGTAATGTTCTTAACGAAGACTGGTTGATATCACCTTCATTTGATCTTACTGGCACTACTTATCCTTTGTTATCATTCTGGAGCAGAACGGCCTTTAACGGAGCACCTTTGCAGTTAAAAGTGTCTACCAATTATCCTGGAACAGGTGACCCAAGGAATTTCACCTGGACTGACCTTAACGGTAAATTCCCGGCTCAGACCAGCAATATCTGGACACTATCAGACCAGCTCAATTTATCTGCTTACAAATCTGCAAACACTTTCTTCGCTTTTGTTTACAACTCATCTGCAGACGATGGTGCAAGATGGACTGTTGACGATGTAACGCTGATCAATTCTGCTACACCGCCTGCACCATCATTAACAACAAATACTAACGATATTGAATTTGGCTTTGTAGCTAATGGTACGTCAGGTGTAAAAACATTTATATTAACGGGCAATGATCTTACTGGCGACATCAGTCTAACTTCTACCGGCAATTATTTAATTTCTAAAACCAATGGAAGTTTTACTAACAACATTACCTATACTAAAATAGAAGCTGATAATATTCCTCAAACTGTATATGTTCAGTTTACGCCAACTGCGGCAAGCACAACATATGCTGGTACAGTAACAATTAGCACACCGGGTGTCACTAATGTAGTTATAAGCCTGGATGGTAACAGCATCGACCCCGCTACAACACTTGAGGTGGTTAACTGGAATATTGAATGGTTTGGCAGTACAACGCTTGGTCCATCAAACGATAATTTGCAGGAAACAAATGTGAAAACAATTGTGAGAAGCATTGGTGCAGATCTTTATGGATTTGTGGAAGTGGTAGACGAAGCGAGATTGCAAAGTGTAGTAGCCGATCTGAACAGCGTTTATGGTGCAGGCGCATATGCTTATGTGATCAGTAATTACGGCTCTCATACCAATCCGTTCTCAAGCAGTGCAAGTCCTTTATCAGAAGCGCAGAAACAAGCTTTTGTTTACAAAACTTCTGTAGTTAGTCCTATTGGTACACCGGGCCCGTTATTAGCCAATGGTGTAAATACTGCTACTGACCTTACAAATCCTGCTTATAATTATTTCTCCAGCGGCAGGTATCCTTACATGATGAATGCTACCGTAACACTCGGCGGTGTAAGCAAAGATGTACGCTTTATTCTGATACATGCAAAAGCAAACACGTCACCTACTACTACATCATACAACAGAAGAAAAGCAGGTTCGGATACGTTGCATTACACTTTGAATAATCTTTATCCAAATGATAATATCGTTTTTCTAGGTGACTTTAATGATGACCTGGACCAGAGTATCACTGCAGGTTTCACTACAACGTCGTATTCTGCATTCACTAATGATAATGCTAATTTTTACTCTCCAACATTACCATTGAGCCTTGCAGGAAAAAAATCTACCGTCAGCTATAATGATGTAATTGATCATGTGGTGGTATCAAACGAAATGCAAGCTTATTACATGGGTTCTACTGCTAGTATCCTCACGGATGTGAGCTCACTTGTGTCAAATTATGGCTCTACTACTTCAGATCATTACCCTGTATTTACAAGGTACTCTTTTACAGCAGTGGTTCCGGTAACCCTGGTTAGCTTCAATGCTATAAAACAACATAAAAATGTGCTGATAAGCTGGACTACTTCACAAGAAATCAACACAAAAGAATTTGTGGTAGAGCGATCTATCAATGGTCGTAGCTGGGCACCAATCGCTACAGTAAATGCAGCAGGCAACAGTAACGCAGTACGCACTTATTCATACACAGACTTGTTGCCGGTAAAGGGAATGAATTTTTACAGGATCAGGATTGTAGATACAGATAACAAGTTTACGCAGTCTCATACAAAGACTGTACTATTTGCAAGTTCAGATGTGGTGTTGATCACACCGAATCCTGCAAGCAGCTATATCAATATTTTCCTGGGCAAAAATAATAACAGCCTTACAAGAATATTGATGACTGACGCAAATGGTAAAGTAGTTGCAAACCATAATACCAATGAACAGGTTTACCAGTTAAATACTTCATCAATGGCAAAGGGACTTTATATCCTTAAAATTGTGGGAGAAAATACTACTACAACACAAAAAGTGATTATCCAATAGTCATACTTTAAGAAGAAGAAAAAGCTTCCCGCTAAAAACGGGAAGCTTTTTTTTGCCCATTTGGTACTGAAACAATTTCATCCGGGTATCCTTCCCAGCAACATTACTTGGGCGCTATTTCAACAGGTCATGGTTGATGGTGGCTGGTGAGTGAAAAATCTCGTGGCCTTCTGTCCTAAAAAACCGGGAGTTTTAATTAATACTTTATCGTACATAAAACAAGTACGGCCAGCGGATACGGTAAACGGATATGACATTATATGAACGAAAACTTCGGGTGCAGCAATGTTATTAATTAGCACATCATAGTCTTATAAAAAGTAGCTTAATAAGTTGTTAGGTCCGGTATTTGTAGACTAGTTTATACCTACAGTAAAACTCTGAAGCGATATTGTCACACTTAAAATACACACATGAAGCAATTATTTACATTTTTATTTTTACTTATCACCATAACCAGTTACTCACAGGTGAGGATAAGTCAGGTGTATGGCGGCGGTGGCAATACTGCTGCTACTTATAACCAGGATTTTGTAGAATTATTTAATGCAGGTTCTACTACTGCAGATATCAGCGGCTATTCTGTACAGTATGCCTCTGCAACTGGTACGGCCTGGTCAACAGCGGTTATCCCTGCATCAAGTACTATTCCTCCGGGCGGATATTTTTTAGTAGGACTGGCAAGCGGTGCAACCGGCGTTGCTTTGCCCACACCTGACGCCACAGGAGGTTTAAACCTATCTGGCACTTCAGGCAAAGTAGCATTGGTAAATAATTCTACTGCTTTGAGTGGTGCTACCGCCTGTTCTGGCGCTACGGTTGTTGATGTAATCGGATACGGATCAGGATCATGTTTTGAGGGAGCTGTGTTATCTACCTCCGGAATAGACAATGCTAAGAGTATGACCCGTAAGTTAAATGGCTGTACAGATGATAATAATAATAGCACTGATTTTACAATTGCTGCAGTATCCCCAAGAAACGCAGCCACTGCAGTTAGCCCATGCGGAGCGGCCTCGCCTTCACTTACTGCATCACCAAACGTTTCAGGTTTAACCACTACTTCAGGCGCTCCTTCATCACCGTTAACTTTTAACCTGTCGGGTAATTCCCTAACTGGTTTTCCCGGAGACATTACCGTAACAGCGACAACAGATTTTGAGGTATCCCTTTCCAGCGGGTCTGGCTTTGCAACTTCCATCCAGGTTCCTTATACTTCGGCCACACTGGCATCAACGCCTATTTACACAAGAATAGCAGCAGGTGCGGCTGTTGGCCCTGTTAACGGAACTGTTACCAGCAGTGGTGGCGGTGCTGCAACAAATGCGGTTGTAACGGTTGCAGGAAGTGTAATTGTGAACGAACCTGGTACACAGGCTACCAATGTTTTAATATCTAATATTAATGATAATGGTTTTGATGTAAACTGGGCCAACGGAAACGGCAGCAGTCGTTTGGTGCTCGTAAGAGAAACTACAACGGCCGCCGTACCTCCAACAGATGGCGTTGAATTTACATTTCCCGGCACAACAGGCATCGGCAATACAATTATATATCTTGGCAGCGGTACTGGCCCGGTAACAGTTACTGGTTTAAATGCAGGCACAAATTACACCGTGCAGGTTTATGAGTACAATGGCAGCGGCGGTTCTAATAACTATAATATTAATACAGCTACGGGCAACCCTGCAACAACTACCACCACCGGTATTTCACCCTTCCTGCAGCAGGGAAGTTATTTCACCGCAGTTGCTGTACCGCAGTACGGTATCTCAGGTACGGCTAACCGCTTACCAATTATGTATTTTGCCAATGTAAACGGCTTGTTACCAAATACCACTTACCGGTATTATACACAGGCAGCAGCCTTTACTGATCTTGGTTCTACGGCTACGGGGGCAGGTAATAGTCTGTTGATAGATTATACCGTTAGCCCTGTTACCTACACTTATGCATCTTCTGTTAGCGTATCTACAGCCGGTGGTTACGGTAAGTTTACCACCAATGCTTCTGGTAGTTTCAGGGGTGCGTTTGGCTTTATCAACACAAGTAATTCAAGATTCAACTCCGGCAATATGGTGTTCCCTTCAATCGCTATTGCTGAAGATGGTGCCACCCCTTCTGTACAATATCGGTTTGCATTGAACCAGAGAATTTCTATTTTGGGATTAGGCGTTACTGCTTCCGATGGTAGTTACATCAAGGGTGCTTCGGCTGCCACGGCTGGTAATATTGTTGGTTTATGGGATAATGTAGATGGCAACCTGGTAGCAGCCAGACCGTTAAGTATGACACTTGTAGAACATCCTGTAATTGGAGGTGATGCCTGGGGTACAGCCGCTACTAACTTTATAACAGGTTACGAACAAACTACGGGAAGCTGGAATACCATCATACCAAACAGTTCGGCCAATGGTGTGAGACTAATTCAGCAATTCGACATTAGCAGCGCAGCAGTATTGGGTTGTAACAGTGATGCCGATGGTAGCTGGCCTTCCGGTGCAGTAACTGCAAATGCCAGCAGTGGTGCCACGCCAATTGTGATCGCCATTGCGGATGCCCCGATCAACAGCGGATCATGCTTTAGTATTGTACCTGTACAATTGAAATCTTTTGCAGTGCAAAAAGCCGGCAACAGTACACGGCTTAGCTGGACCACCGCACAGGAAATCAACAGCAGGGAATTCGTGATAGAAAGGTCAACCAACAGCCGTACATGGAATAGCATAGCTACCGTTGCAGCAGCAGGAAATAGTGTAATGGAAAGAACTTACTACTACGTGGATAACGACCCAGCTAAAGGTATTAATTTCTACCGCATACGCCTGGTAGATGCTGACAACCAATTCAGCAATACCGATACAAAGAGTGTGTTGTTTAGCAATATAGATGTGGTGCTGATAACACCCAATCCTGCCAGCAGCTTTGTAAATATTTACATGAGCAAGAACGACAACAGCCTGTCGCAGGTATTTATAACAGATGCCAACGGCCGCCTGGTTGAAACCATCAGAACTAACGAGCAGGTATACCAGTACAATACCAGCCGCTTAAACAAAGGTGTTTACATCTTTAAAGTGATGAACAACGGCAACAGCAGCTCACAAAAAGTGATCATACAATAAGGAAAATTATTTAAACAAAAAATCCCTGCAGTATTTGCGGGGCTTTTTTATGCTATCAGGTCTGAGGGAACGATCTCAATATCTTCGTTATGCACGATTGGTATATTTTTAAACCGAAGAAAAATATTGCCGGTGGTAATCACATCTTTCTGGCAATACACGGCTATCCGCCGAAGGCTGTTCGCCCGTTCCTCCATATTGCCTTGCCAGAACAGGGGCCCCACCATACTGCCATCAATATCATCTTTTGGCGATGCAATGCCCAACACGGCCGCCAGTAATTTTAAAGAAGTAAAATGTTTATAGTCGCCGAAACGCCAGTACTGGAAAGTATCTACAATATTCGTTTCCCAGGGTTTCATATTCTGAAAATCGAGGTAACGTGGAATGGTAAGTCCGTTTATGATCAATCGCCGGCAAATAAAAGGAATATCAAATTCTTTTATGTTGTGCCCGGCAAAACACCAACGATTGTTATTGCCCTCTATCTTATTGATGGTTTCTAAAAAAGCCTGCAGGATCAGTTTTTCATCAAAACCATAAAATGATTTTACCCGCATTTTCAATTGCTGCTCGGGGTTAAAATAAGCCATGCTGATACATACAACCTTGGCAAACTCTGCCATCACTCCGGCACGTTGCGGGTAAAATTCTGCAGCCTCCATTCCGTCCGGCAGGCTGTATTTTACTTTATCCTGCCAAAGTTTTTGCCACTCTTCGTTCATTTCGCCAAAAGAAGCATGTACGGGTGCAGTTTCAATATCTATGATGATGAGGTCCTGGGGACGAACTTGTTGCATGAAAAATTTTTGCGTTAAAATACAAACTTTTATTGCAAAAAAAAGCCGCTTGAGAAATGCGGCGTTTAAAGATCTTTATTTAATTAAAATGTTACCCCCACAAATACCTGTATGGCCTGGTTGCGCCAGGTTTGCCGGTCATCAATAGCATTGATATCAGTAAAGCCGATCTTATACCTTGCCCCAAAATTAACCAGCGGCAATTGTAACCATAAGCCAGCAATGCCACTCCATTCCGCTTTTTTATAAATATTACCATTGTCCTTAAGACTATCTACGGTCTCACTTAGCAAGGCTCCAAAAGACGGGCCGAGTTGCAACTTTACCCGCTTGCTGCTGCCGAGGTTAATATTCAGCAGCACGGGTACTTCCAGATAATCCAGCTTTGCCTTATGCTGGCCACCATCCCTGAAAATATCGTCATACACACTCGTGGGATCATCAGTAAATTCAGAAGAGGTTTGTACGAAACTAAGTTCGGGTTGAATACCAAAGCGTTTTGTGAGGTTGAATTGCAGAAAAGCACCTGCCTGGAAATTAAAGTTGAATCCATCTTTGTATGCCCTGCCGCTTATCTTGTTAACATTAGCTCCGGCTTTGGCACCATAGCGGAAAAAATTTTCTCGCTCCTGGGCGGAAAGGCTGAATGACAGCATCAATAAAGAAAAAAAGAAAATCAGTTTATACTTATTCATAAAATAGCCAGTTTGTTGAATGATGCTAACAACAAACAAGTTTGGTGCCAGTGAGATTTTTTTGACCAATAAAAGCCCCGCTCTTTTCAGAGCAGGGCTTTTTTATAACATGTGATAAAAATTAATCTTCAATCTTCATCTTGCCTTTGGCTTTTGCCATCACCTCTTCTGCAACGTTGTTTGGTGCAGGAGCATAGTGACTGAACTCCATGGTAGAAGTTGCACGGCCAGATGATAATGAACGCAACTGGGTAACGTAACCAAACATTTCGCTCAATGGAACTTTAGCTTTGATCACCTGTACACCATGTTTGCTATCCATACCTTCCAGCATACCACGACGCCGGTTAAGGTCACCCGTAACATCACCCATGTACTGGTCTGGCGTAAGTACTTCAATTTTCATTATCGGCTCCAGCAATACCGGCTTGGCTTTGCGGCCAGCTTCACGGTAACCTTGCTTTGCACACAATTCAAAGCTCATCGCATCACTATCCACCTGGTGGAAGCTACCGTCTTTAACGGTTACTTTCATACTTTCCATTGGGTAGCCAGCCAATACACCTGTCGTCATGGCTGTTTCAAAACCTTTTTGAATGGCCGGTACAAATTCTTTTGGAATAGAACCACCATACAAAGCATTTACAAACTGGAAGTGTGTTTTTCCATCCTGCTCTTTCAGGAATTCTTGGTCAGCCGGACCGATAGTAAATACGATGTCGGCAAATTTACCACGACCACCCGTTTGCTTTTTCAATGTTTCACGGTGATCAATTGTATTATGGAACGCTTCTTTATAAGCCACCATCGGTGCACCCTGGTTTACTTCTACTTTAAACTCACGGCGCATACGGTCAATGATGATCTCCAGGTGAAGCTCGCCCATACCACGTAAAATGGTTTGTCCGGTTTCTTCGTCTGTATTCACTTTCAGTGTAGGATCTTCTTCTACCAGTTTGGCAATTGCCATACCCATTTTATCAACGTCGGCCTGTGTTTTTGGCTCAATTGCAATGGCAATTACCGGCTCGGGGAAAGTCATTGCTTCCAGTACGATCGGGTTTTCTTCATTACAAAGGGTATCACCGGTTTTGATGTCTTTAAAACCAACTGCTGCACCAATATCACCTGCTTCAATGAAATCGATCGGGTTTTGTTTGTTGGCGTGCATCTGCATAATACGGCTGATACGCTCGTTCTTGCCTGTACGGGTATTCAGTACATAAGAACCAGCATTCAAACGGCCAGAATAGGCCCGGAAGAACGCAAGGCGTCCTACGAAAGGATCGGTCATGATCTTAAATGCCAAAGCACTAAATGGTTCTTTTACATCGCAATGACGCAATAACTCTTCACCATTTTCAGGATTTATACCTTTAATGGCATCAATATCCATTGGTCCTGGCAGGTAACGTACAATAGCATCCAATGCTGTTTGCACACCCTTGTTCTTGAAAGAAGAACCACACATCATGGGGATGATGCTCAGGTCGATGGTAGCTTTACGGATGGCTTCATGCATTTCGTCTTCGCTGATCGTTGTAGGATCATCAAAGAATTTTTCCAGCAATTTCTCATCGTATTCTGCAACTGCTTCCACTAGTTCCTGGCGGTATTGATTAACCTCTTCTATCATATCATCGGGAATAGGCACTTCCTGGAAGGTCATTCCTTTGTCGGCCTCGTTCCAAACAATACCTTTCATGGTGATCAGGTCAACCACACCTTTAAAATTGTCTTCGGCACCAATTGGTAACTGAAGTGGAACTGCTTTTGCTCCCAACATTTCACGCACCTGCTTCACTACGTTTAAGAAGTCAGCACCACTACGGTCCATTTTGTTTACAAATCCAATACGTGGAACCTTATAACGGTTTGCCTGGCGCCAAACGGTTTCACTCTGCGGCTCTACGCCCGATACAGCGCAGAACAATGCCAGCAAACCATCAAGTACACGCAATGAACGCTCTACCTCTACAGTAAAATCCACGTGACCCGGGGTATCAATAATATTAAATTTGTATTGCTTGGTGTCAGGAGTCTTTTGACCCTGTACCATTGGAAAATTCCAGAAACATGTAGTAGCAGCACTGGTGATAGTGATACCTCTCTCCTGCTCCTGAGCCATCCAGTCCATGGTGGCGCCACCATCGTGCACCTCACCTATTTTATGATTCACACCCGTATAATAAAGGATACGTTCGGTGGTGGTAGTTTTGCCTGCATCAATGTGAGCGGCAATACCAAAGTTTCGTTGATAACGTAAATCTGCCATTTTATTTTATTGTTTTATGTTAATGCTTATTTTTAATTTCGGCTATCAATCCTGTTAGCCGTGTTAGATAATATTATAAATATATCGTGCTGAAATTTTCCGGGCAGCCGGCCCGTTTCTTGCTACACCGCGGTATTACCTTTGTTACAAAAGGCTGGGGTAAATCGTGATATGATAATTATTCTCTCATATGATGCTAAATCCTGCCGCGCCGCCATGATTATGCACAGGTATTTAGCGGCGCAAAGATAAGTTTATTTTGTGGTATAATATGTGTGATATCTTAATTTTTTCACAGTATTTGATATTAAACATAATTATCCATTAGCATGTCTCCATTCAACTATTGCGGAGTATTTTTCGTAATTTTACTAAGCTTAACCTCGTCAAAAATACGTACGTGAAAAAAATTTTACTTTTAATATTACCCTTATGCCTTACAGTTCCTGTGTTGGGCCAATGGCATGGTAACCCTGCAATTAACAACGCATTGAGCAACAGCACCGTTTTAACTGAGGCGGAACCTGTAAGCGTTACAGATGGCAATAGCGGTAGCATCGTAATTATGCAGGATATTAACACAACTGATCTTTATGCACAACGGATCACAAATGAAGGCATCATTGCCTGGGGAGATTCCGTGAACCCTGTGTTGATCAGGAGCGGCGCTACAAATCATGTAAAGCATAGTGCGATAGCAGATGGTGCCGGTGGCGCATATATAGCCTGGTTAGATTTTGAAGATGATCCTATATTGGCGGAAGTGTATATGCAGCATATTGATGCCAATGGCATTAAACTATGGCCGGTTTCAGGCTTAAGAATCACCAATACCAGCAACCGGGACGAAACAGACTTGTACATGTGTAGCGATGGCGTTAGTGGGGTTATTATAGCTTATAACTGGGACAATTATTTGAATAATACCAGCATCGCAGCCCAAAGAATATCCCCTTCAGGCAACATGCTGTGGGCAGCCAACGGTATAAATATTGGCAGCAGCAATGGTTTCAGGTGGGGGTCAGATATCATCTCAGACAAAAAGAATGGTGCTATTCTTCTTTTTACTGATACACGGAACAATACCAATGGAAATGATTACTATTATCTCTTTCAATCGCCCACCCCAAACCCGCTAACCAACCTTGACCTTTATGCCCAGCGGATTGACAGCAGCGGCAACCTGCTTTGGGGTATAAACGATGCACCGGTTTGTACCGAAACAGATAACCAGAATACGATAAAAGCTGGTATGATAACTGATTCAATAGGCGGTGCTATTTTTGCCTTTAATGATAAAAGAAATGACCCCACCATTAACGGAAGTTTCGACATTTTCGCCCAAAAACTAAATGCTTCGGGTGCTCCAATGTGGACTTTGAACGGTGTACCCGTAATTGTTAACCCTGGGAATGAATACATTAACGCCGCCATTTCTGATGGAAACCGTGGTTTGGTGGCCAGTTGGCAGGACCAGAATAATTTCAGGATATATGCCCAGCGAATAGACGCCGGTGGAAATGCACTTTGGGGTATAACAGGTTTGCCTCTTACTCCGCTTAGCGATGTAGCTAATAACCCTAAGTTGATCCTCGATAGTAGCTTAAATTATGTTTGCGTATTTGAATCGTATAACAGCATCTCCGTATTAAAGGCACAGAAAATAAGCAGCGCTGGTAACCTACTTTGGAATTCCAACGGGGTACCAGTTTGTATAAACCCGAATGCGACCCCTGCTTCTCCTAAAATAGTATTGAGCGCTAACAGTACGCTTATAGTGTCCTGGGAAGACTTCAGGCATGCCAATACCGGCACACCGGATATTTACACATCTAAAGTTACCGCCAATGGCACGTTAGCTTCATCTGGCAGTGAATACATCACTATTGCCAACGGAAACTGGAACAACCCCAGCATCTGGAATAAGAACAGTGTACCACCAGCCGATGCCAATGTGATTGTAAAACACAATGTGCAAGCCAACATCAGCACTACCATTCAAACCTTGAAAATAGAATTACCTAATGGCAAGTTAACGGTCTTAACAGGCAAGGTATTTACGGTAACCAACTAATCCTTCTTCTCATTATCTTCTCAATGTTTCTGTTTAGTTAGAACAGATGACTACAACAAAAAAATCCACTGGCTTTACAACCAGTGGATCCCAATATTTTTATAGGAAAAAATTAAATTCTGAAGTGAGCGAAAGCCTTGTTGGCTTCTGCCATACGGTGTGTATCTTCTTTTTTCTTGAAAGAAGCACCTTCACCTTTGCTAGCTGCAACGATTTCGTTAGCCAGCTTATCTGCCATGCTACGGCCATTTCTTTCACGGCTGTAACGTACCATCCATTTGATGCTTAGAGAAACTTTCCTGTCCTGGCGAACCTCTGCAGGAATCTGGAAAGTAGCACCACCAATACGGCGGCTACGCACTTCTACACCAGGAGTGATGTTTGTCAGCGCTTTCTTCCAAACCTCGTACCCGTCTTCACCGGTAACTTTGGCAACTTTATCAAGCGCATCGTAAAAAATATTGAATGCTCCACTCTTTTTACCTTCCCACATCAGGTTGTTTACAAAACGGGTAACCAGTTTATCGTTAAACCTTGGATCCGGTGCTAATGGGAGTTTCTTGGCTTGTGCTTTACGCATTGTATTTGTATTTTTTTATTGAGTATCTGTTAAAGACAGTTAGGTATTATTTTTTTGCTCTCTTAGTTCCGTACTTACTACGGCTTTGTTTACGGTCTTTTACACCGGCAGTATCAAGGCTACCACGAACGATGTGATAACGTACCCCCGGAAGATCTTTTACCCTACCGCCACGTATCAGAACGATACTGTGCTCCTGCAGGTTGTGACCTTCACCCGGTATATAAGCAATAACCTCAATCTTATTGGTCAAGCGTACTTTAGCTACTTTACGTAATGCAGAGTTTGGTTTTTTAGGGGTAGTGGTATACACCCTTGTGCAAACACCTCTACGCTGAGGGCAGGAATCCAGTGCCCTGGATTTGCTCTTTGCCTTAATAACTTCTCTTCCTTTTCTTACTAATTGTTGAATAGTTGGCATTAATTAACCTTTTTTTTCGGACGGCAAAGGTAGGTATAATGAATTAATAAAGAAACAGTTTTTAAAAAAATATTAGATTTTTTTCCAGAATAACTAAAAAACCGCCTGCAATGGCGGTTTTTACTTTTTTAAACCAGATCAACATACCAGTTTATACCGGTAACATCCAGTTATGGGTGTCTGGTATCCTGCCGTACCTGATGTCGTTTAACTTAGTTTTTATCTCTGGCGCTACTCTCCACTGATCTGTATTAAACTTCATCTCAAAATCCTTGTATTTCAGCTCATTGATTAAAGAAATAGTAGCGGCAGTACCGGTACCAAATACTTCGTATAAAATGCCTGCCTTATAAGCGTCAATGATCTCTTCAATGGCCAACCTGCGCTCTTCTACTTCAAAGCCTATTTCTTTCAGTAACTCCATCACACTATCCCTTGTAACGCCTGCCAGTATGGTACCCAGTTCCAAACCTGGTGTAATAGCTTTGTTGCCTATAATAAAGAAAACATTCATGGTACCGCATTCCTGCACATACCTGTGCTCAAAAGCATCTGTCCAAAGTACCTGGTCGTAACCTTTACGCTTTGCTTCCGCTGTAGCATACATTGCCGCACCATAATTACCGGCAGCTTTTGCATATCCAACGCCGCCGGGCACAGCTCTTACAAACTGCTCTTCTACATAAATGCGCATGGGTGCGCTGTAATAAGGCCCTGTAGGACTTAAAATGATCATGAACTTATATTTCTCTCCCGGCTTCACTCCTATCGTATCATCTGTGCTGAACATAAACGGCCTGATGTATAAAGAATGGTCTGGTTGAGAAGGTATCCAGTTGCTGTCCATTTTTACCAGCAGTTTTAATCCTTCCATAAAGATATCTTCTGGTATTTCGGGCATCTGCATTCTATTGGCAGAAATATTGAACCTTTTATAATTGTCAATTGGCCTGAAGATATAAGGCTCGCCTTTAGTATCCTTATACGCCTTTACTCCTTCAAAAATTGACTGGCCATAATGAATGGCGGCCATGGAAGGTTCCATCAACAAGGGCTGGTAAGGTTTGATCTCAGGAGTTTTCCATTCGCCGTCCTCATAATCTACTTCCAGCATATGGTCTGTAAAATACTTTCCAAAGGGGATATTTTCCAGGTTGATATCATTTAATTTACTGTGGTCTGTTTTTGTAATAATAAAATCGGCGGCTGCAATCATAATCTAATTAATTTTACTGCAAAGAAACGAAAAAAAAAGGCAGTAAAACCAGTCATTATGAGTTTAGATAATATCAAACTGAACCTTGATCTTGTTCAGCAATTGTATAGGAAGTCGTTGGTTGAAACAGAAAAATCAAATATTTTAACCCCAACCCCTGAAAAACAACCGATTTCTTTTTTAGGAAAAAATGAAAAAAATATTGCTATCGTTGTTGATGAAAAAGATCATGCTTTTTTGAGTGAAGCCAACCTTGAGTTATTGGTTGGAATATTAACTGCTTGCCATTTATCAATGGCTGATGTGGCCATCATTAATACCCACACCAACAAAGGATTTAATTACCAGGACCTGTTAGCGCATTTTTCTCCGGCAGTGGTATTACTGTTTGGCGTTGAACCTGAAGTGATGGAATTCCCGCTTCATTTTCCGCCTTACAAATTACAACAGCACGCCCGGCTTACCTATCTTAGTTCCGCTTCATTAAACACCCTGGCATCAGACACCGATCAGAAGAAAAAACTCTGGCTCTGCCTTCAACAACATTTCTTACAAAAATAACCGAACAATGAAAAACAGCGTGTTGGTGTTTGCCACCAACAATAAACATAAGGCCGACGAAATAAGACAGGTACTTGGTGAAGGATTTGAAATAAAAACCCTGCGGGATGCAGGAATATTAATTGACATACCGGAACCACATGCAACCCTGAAAGAAAATGCCAGGGAAAAATCATCCGTTATAAAAAAACTAACCGGCAAGGATTGTTTTAGCGAAGACACAGGCCTGGAGGTTTTTGCATTAAACGGAGCGCCCGGCGTAAAAAGCGCCCGGTATGCAGGAGACGAAGCAAACGCTGAACAGAACATTAAAAAACTGCTTGCCGATATGGTTGGAATGGATAACCGAACGGCGCAGTTCAGAACTGTGATATCTTTTATGAGGGGTGAACAGGAATACCAGTTTGAAGGAATATGCAAAGGCCAGGTAACCCTGGCTGAAAAAGGTGTTGGCGGCTTTGGTTATGATCCCGTTTTTATACCAGAAGGTGCAGATAAAACTTTTGGAGAAATGACGATGGCAGAAAAAGCCATGTTCAGTCACCGTAAAAAAGCTACCGAGCAATTTATTTCCTTTTTAAAAAATGAAGCATGGCAAGGATAAAACTTAATATTCCGGAAGTACTATTGTTTGAAACAAGCATCAGGGTAAGGATCACAGATATTAATTATGGTAATCACCTGGGCAATGATGCATTGGTAAGTATGTTGCATGAAGCCAGGGTACAATGGTTGACTTCCCTAAAGTTTACTGAACTTAATATTGAAGGGGTGGGTTTGATTATGAGCGACCTGGCTGTTGAATATAAGCAGGAGGCTTTTGCTGGCGACAAACTTTCTATAACCATACATACAGGAGATAGCAGCAGGGTTGGTTTTGACCTGTATTACACAGTTATAAACCAGCAAAGCAAAACGGTTGCATTGGCTAAAACAGGCATGGTATGTTTTAATTACGAAGCCAGGAAAGTGGCACCAGTGCCTGGTGCTTTAAAAAACATATTGGAAGCATAAACAATCTTCAGGCTTCATTCCAGATGCGCCAGTTTTCTTCAGCCTGAAGGGCAAGCATATCATATCCATTTTTTACAACAGCACCTTTCTCTGTACCTGCTGCTAAAAATAAAGTGGTAGCCGGTTGGTACACCAAATCGTATAGCAAGTGTTGCGAAGTAATGTATTCATAAGGTATTGCCGGCCTAGCATCATCAACAGGGCTCATACCAACCGGTGTACAATTGATAATAATGCTGTGGGTTTCCATCAATGATTCGGAAATATCTTCATAGCCAATTACTCCTTTCGCACCATTTGACTTTCGGGATACCAACATGTAAGGAATTTCCAGTTTATTCAACACATACATTATGGCTTTGGCTGCACCGCCGGTACCCAGCACCAATGCTTTCTGGTGGCTCGCCTGCAGTAAGGGTTTGAATGAAAGTTCAAACCCAATTACATCTGTGTTATACCCTTTTAATTTACCATTGCTGAATTGGATACAATTAACTGCCCCTATTTTTTTAGCTTCATCATCAAGCAAATCCAGGTATGGAATAACTGATTGTTTATATGGAATGGTAACAGCTAAACCACACAGGTGCTGCTGCGTTTGTAATAGCTGTGTAAACTGATCTATTTTTTCAATGGGAAAAAGCTCAAAATTACAATCCCCCAGGCCGTTGGTTTCAAACTTATTGGTAAAATAAATTTTTGAGAACGAATGCCCCAGGGGATATCCTATTAAGCCAAATAATTTCATCAGGCATTTTCTTTATCCAGGTAAAGGAAAAACGTATCACCACGTAATCCGATGCGCATTGCTTCTAGTGCAATCATTTCTGATGGGGCAATATTACCCAGGTTTACATTGCAACCAATAAGCTCCAGGAAATACAATTGTTGTGCTTTTTGCGGTGCTTCCCAAATGATGCGATCTTCGGGTATCTGGGTTAAAATTTCCTGCACCAAACCTTCTCTTACCTCGCCTGAACCGCGGTAAATACCCACATTACCACTCTCTCTTGCCTCGGCAATTACATAGGTTGAGCCGGCACTAAGTTCTGCCCGCATCAACTCTATCCACTTATAAGGGGGGATAATATGAGCGGCATCCTTGCTTCCTACTTCGCTTAATACTACTCCATGTTTTGTAAGTTTTTCAATATAACCGCATTTTTCTGCATGCGGTATTGTGATGGAACCATCACTAACTTCCATATAACTTACACCAAACTCTTTGCACACATCTATATAATCCTCAAACTGGTTCCTGATGAGAAAAGCCTCAAACAAAGTGCCGCCAAAATAAATGGGAATATTGTAAGAACGGTAAACTTCCAGCTTTTCCTTCAGGTTAGGCGTTACAAAGGCGGTTCCAAAGCCAAGCTTTACAATATCAACATGCGGGTGAGCCACACTCATGAAATTTTTTGCTTCTTCTGTACTAAGGCCCTTATCCATTACCATGGTAATACCATGATTTCTTGGCTTAGTGTTTCTAACGGGAATCTGGCTGAGATTGAAATTCATATTGCTGATAAAATTTTATGGCCGCAAAGATATTTATTCACGGCCAACAAAAAGCTATTTTATTAGTGGGGGCTTTTAGCGGATGGATCGTTGCTTTTTATAGCGGGCGATTATTTCTACCACCTGCGGGTGTTGCAGTATGGAAGGATCGAGCTCTATGAATTTTTTTACCAGCTTGGGATTAATGGCCATTCCGTTTTCCAATTGAATGATTGCTTCCTTGGTTTTACCACATGCAAACAGGAACATGCTCTTATAAAACAGGAAGATTGGTTTCTGGTCGGTTTGCTCCAGGGCAAAGTCGGCATACTCTACCCCTTCTTCTTGCATTTCTGCAGCCAGCAGGCATTTTAATAGCTCCGTCCAACCTAAAATATTTTTAGGACGTACCCTGATCACATTTCCAAAGTAGGTAATGGCTTCGTCAAAATCTTCTAGATTCATAAAGCACTGCCCTAGTGCAAGATTGTATTCCGGCTGCATGCGGTGCACCCTGGTAGCAATTAATAATTGTTTGATAGCACTTTGCCATGAACCCTCGTTCATGTAGGTACATGCAATTTTATAGTACATCTGGCTGTCTTCAGCGTTTAGATGACAAGCCTTTTTATAGTTGAAACGAGCCTGGGCATAATTTGCCAGTTTATCGTAACTATGGCCGATGGCTTCGTAGATGACTGCTTCAGGTCTTGCTAATTCAAGTACTTTTTCCAGTGCTTCAATAGCATCCTTGTATTTTCTGAGCCTCAGGTAGGCATCTCCCATATTACGATAGGCAAAATCAAATTTTTCATTAATGGCAACTGCATATTTATAAGCATCAATGGCTTTTTCGTGCAATTTCAAACCCTGGTAAGCCGCCGCAAGATTAAACCATGCCAGTTCATTATAAGGATGCTCTTCTATAATTGCCTGGTGAAGCTTAATGCTCTCTTCATTGCGGCCAGTAAAATCTGTCCAGAAACATATTTTATAAAGGGCTTCTTCGCAATTGGGGTCTAACTTTAAAATTTCTGCAAAGCAATCAAATACCTTTTCAAAATTTTCATAATCGTCATACACATCTGCCAACTCAAATAGCAGGTCCAGCTTTTCGTCACCGCTAAAAATCTCGATGGCATTTTCCAGTAAAGCCGCAGCTTTCTCCTGCTTATCCATGGCCAGGTAAACGTCTGTTTTAAGGATGTAGAGCGTAATGTCTGTACTGTCCAGCAGTTCTGCCTGCTCTAACACATATAGCGCATCGCTATATTTCCTGAGAATAATTAAAAGATTGGCTTGCTGAAAAAGTAAGGGAGCGGAATAAGGGTACTGGTTAATGGCCATTTCGCAGGCTTCCAGGGCCAACACGAACTCTTCCTTATCTTCGAAGTGCTCTATAATTCGCTCAAACCCATCCTCTTCAATGAAAGAATTAGGTTTGCCTTCTTTTAAATTTTCGAACAGATGAAGAAGGTTTTTCAACTCTTCCCGATCGTGCCTGTAAGGATATTTGCTCATACACTTGAGATAGGTTAAGGTAAATTACCAAAAAAAACACAAACCCAACATTTTAGGGCACTAATTTTATTAATATGGACGTTATTAAAAGAAAATAACCACAATAACTTTTTATGAACGGCAACTTTTAACTGAAAATAATGTTATATATTTGTAAATATTAAATGTAGGAAATGAATAAAATAACCAAGATAGTACTTCTTTTTGTCGTTCTGAATGGTTTTATGCTTACTACATGGGCCGATAAAGGTGTTGGAAAAAATAAGAAAAAAATTGCGCTTACGCTCAATACCAACAATAACCTTCCAAGCAATACCTTTTCTTTTAACTTAAAAACGGGTTTAAAGTATACTGGTTCCTTGATTAACGGCGTAGAAAGCACAAACAGATCAGTATTGGTGAGCACACTGGTAACATACCAGAAGGGTAATGCTATCTACATAGTTCCCTACAAGCAAAAAACCATTGTACCGGAAATGAAACCCGGTTACACCGGAATGAAGCTGATCATTAAACCTAAATTATAAAAAGCCTCTCTGGAGGCTTTTTTCTTACTTATTCCTTTTCAACTGCTGATTTTCTTCGTATGTCATAACACGGAAACCTGCCCTTGGTGCAGCAAATTTTGCACTCCCCACATTTTCGTAACTGATCTTCTTTAAACTATACTTAAAGCTAAGGTCACCTGATTGTAATTCAAACTGCACCGGAATACCAGGCAACTGGGGAAATGCATTGTTATAATTTTTATTACCAAGGCTGATCTCGGGATTAAAATACACCGTAAATACTTTGCCATCCGGCATAGTGGCTACGGCCTTTTTGCACTTGTAATCGCCAATAGTTACCAGTTCGTTTGATACCTGGAAATTGAGGTTATCGTACAATTTATTTTTGTCGGCCCAGTTAGCCGCATTCATGGTGATCATCAATTTTTGCCCGCTGTATTCCTTTAATATAAAACCTTCCCGTTCCCGGTTATCAAAAACGGTCACTTCCGATCCCAGCGAACTGTTCATCTCTGTTCTGCTTTTTCCATCACTCAGGTAAACTGTAAGGGTGGCTCCATTTAAAGTGTTGGCAATAGGCGATGATGATTTGTTAGAACTGATAGAAATATCATATTCAAAACTTCCTTCCCCCAATTGCTTCTGTGCCATGGCCACATTTGTGATAGCCATTAAAAAGAAAGCACTTAATATATTCGTACAAGTCTTCATACTTAATTTCATTATTTTGATAAAGATAATGCAATACACTGCTAAAAACCTGTAATGGTTCGGCATAAAAAAACCTGCACGATTTACACGTGCAGGCTGCATTAGATTTAACTAATATTTATTTCTTAGCAGTCCTATTCTGCATCTGTTTTATTTTTTTTTGAGACTCCTGCATGGCTTCTACCCGTTCCTGGAGTTTCGATTTTTTTACCGGCTTCTTTCTGTTCTCGTTTAATTTCAACAGTATCTTATCATGATCAATGATGTATTTCTGAATCACTATCTGCAGTATAAGGGTAATGGTATTAGATACGGTATAATACCAGGTTAACGCCGATGGCAGCGTATTGAAAACGCCTAGCAATAAAAACGGGAATATATATGGCATATACTTCATTACAGGATTACTGTTGTCCTGCATCTGGTTCATGCTGTAAATAGAAATAAATAAACTCGTAATCGTAGCTGTGATGGTAAACAGGCTTACATGATCTCCATAGAATGGAATGCTGAATGGCAATTGATAAATAGAATCGTATTGCGCAAGGTCTTTAGCCCATAAAAAATTCTTCCCCCTCAGATCGATATTAGACTGGAAGAAGTAATACAAGCTCATGAATATAGGTATCTGCAACAAAGCAGGCAGGCATCCTCCCAACGGACTTACCCCGGCACTACGCCAGAGTTTCATTTGCTCCATTCCAAAAGCCTGCTGATCGTCTTTGTGTTTTGCCTTCAATGCATCAACTTCCGGCTTCAATACCCGCATTTTTGCCCCACTCAGGTAACTCTTATATAAAATTGGTGAAGTTATCAGGCGGATGAGCAATGTTAGCAAAAGGATAACAATACCCATACTGGCAACATGCTTCTGAATAAAATCAAATACCGGCAGCAGAAAATACCTGTTAATGTATTTTACGAACGCAAAAACACCACTACCATAAGGAACTATGTTCTCTAAACCATTGTCATATTTCTTTAGCACATTGTAATCGCTGGGGCCGTAATATAACTGTAAAGGAACGGTTGTATTGGCCGTAGCAGGTAATACCATCGTTGCGTTTGTTACCGTCCTGGCAATGTATTTACCGCTATCGCTATCAGCAGGAGTACTCCATTCAACCTTAGCGCTGTTAAATTTATTTTTTGCAATAAGAGAAGCTACAAAAAACTGCTGTTTAACCCCAACCCAGCTCACAGGATCCTTCAAATTGAGGTTATCACCATCAGCTGCATATTCAAAATCAAATTCCCCATTTTCTTTGTATGCAATGTGGGTTTGTGTGCGCTCGTATTTTTGATCCTTTTCTATCTGTTCAGTTTCAGTTTTCCAAAGGAAGTTGATGGTATTTTGTGTAAACAATTGTGGCACCCCGGCAAGTTGTATATTCAGGTCGATCATGTAATCAGATGGCATGATAGTATAATGGTGTTCCAGTTTGCTACCGCTGGAATCTCCTGAAATAAAAGTTATTGTTTTGCTGTTGTCATTGTTGGTAACAACAGGGCTGGCAGTAAAATAAATGTCTTCTGTTTTTACTGTTTGATTCTGGCCGGAATTGATGGTATAGGAAAACTCGTTAAAATCACCTTTCTGAACAATAACCGGGCTGCCATCGGCTTTCGTAAACTTCTTCAGCATTACTTTAACCGGCTGAGCACCTTTGTTACTAAAGCTGATCTTCATTACTTCATTTTCCACTTCTACTATCTGCTCTGCCACTACAGGTGCCTGGAAGCTATTGGTTGTTTTCTGTGCATTCCTTATTGAATCAGCCTTCATAGCATCCAACCTCAAAGCTGCAGTATCTACTTTTGGTTGTAATGCTGCTACTGAATCAGCAATTCGCTTCTGTTCACCTTCATAAGCCAGGCGGCTTTTACTGTTAATAACAAACATTGTAACCAACAGTATACCAATCAATCCAAAGCCAATCATGGTATTTCTATCCATTCCCATACGTTATATTTTTGAGTGGGCAAAGTTACTTAAGTTTTGCACCATACTTAAAAGATAAATGCCCGGTTAAGGGCATTTATAACATGTAGTATTTTATTTGCTTAAGACGCTGCTCCCGTCTTGGCAGCCGTTGCTTCTTCCTGCTTTAACTGACGAGTCATGGTAACAGATGCAATTGGAATACGTGGAGAGTTCATAATTTCCATATTCTCTGCAACAATATCCTGAACACGGATGTTTTCGTTCAGCTCAAGGTTAGTCAGGTCAACGTCAATATGCGACTTTAAATGCTGTGGCAGCGTTTTTACCTTTACCGCCTTCATTTTGGTAACCAATTTACCACCGCCTTTAACACCAGCAGGCACGCCTACGTAGTTTAACGGCAGCAATGCAACTACTTTTTTGTTATCTACTAATTCAAGGAAATCCACATGAATTAGTGCGTCTGATACTTTATCAAACTGCAGGTCTTTTAAAATGCAGCGGTAGGCTGTGCCATCCACTTTTACATCTGCAAGCAAAAATTCTGATGTGTACACAATGCTTTTAAAGGCAGCTGCAGGCGCTGAAAAGCTAATTTCAGATTTACCACCATAAATTACAGCTGGCACGAGTTGCTGAGAGCGAAGTTGGCGGGTGGCTTTTTTTCCGCTTTCGGTCCTCAGTTGTCCTTCGATTGTAATTGTTTTCATTATAAATATTTTTTATGAGGCGCAAAGGTAAGGTTTTCTGGCTTTGAAACGGCAAATAAAAACTTCTTCCAGCGCTTATTTTACCAGGAAAGCGTTCTATTTAGCTCTTTTTACCCTACCCCTAATGAACAAACTATTTATGCTCTTATTTTCGTAGGCATTGCGTATGGTAACAGAAAACAATTCGTCTGTAGAAAGTATCTTGATCTTATCGCAACCAGGCTTTACCGGGATGGTATCGCAAACAACCAGTTCGTTCAAAACACTGTTTTGGATATTCTCGTAAGCCTTGCCACTTAATACCGGGTGTGTGCAAAGTGCTCTTACGCTGCGGGCACCTTTCTCCATCATCAGGGCTGCACTTTTGGTAAGGGTGCCTCCAGTATCGCAGATATCGTCGATTAAAACAATATCCCTGTCGGTTACATCTCCTATTACCACCATACTGGCTATTTCGTTGGCTCGCTTGCGGTGTTTATCACAAATAACCATATCCACTTCAAAATAGGAGGCAACCTCCCTTATACGGTTGGCGCTTCCTACATCCGGCGCAGCAAATGTGAGGTTTTCCAGTTGCAGGTTCTCAATGTATGGGATGAATATAGCTGAAGAATCAAGGTGATCTACGGGAATATCGAAATAACCTTGTATCTGCGGTGCATGCAGGTCCATGGTGATCACCCTGTCGGCACCGGCGGCGGTGAGCATATTGGCCACCAGTTTGCTGCCTATGGCCACCCTTGGGCGATCCTTACGGTCCTGCCGGGCAAAGCCATAATAAGGAATCACAGCAATTACTTTGTAGGCAGATGCTCTTTTAGCTGCATCAATCATCAACAACAACTCCATTAGGTTGTCTGCGGGCGCAAAAGTACTTTGAATAAGGAAGACAAATTTTCCCCTGATACTTTCTTTAAATTCTACGCCAATTTCTCCATCGCTAAAGGTTTGTATATTAACTTTACCTAATGGCTCCCCGAATTTCTTTGCTATTTTTTCTGCGAGATACTGTGAGCCGGTACCCGAAAATATTTTTGCATTAGATTCCATGAAAATGTGTTGCTGTTGGTTATAGATGTGCGAAAATACAGTTAGTTTATGTGAATTAAAATTTGATTTTATGGAAACATCTAAAAAAAATCAAAGCGCTATAAAAAACTGGAATGCAGACGACCGGCCCCGGGAAAAGATGGAACAAAAAGGCGCTGCAGCTTTAAGCAATGCTGAATTGCTGGCTATACTCATCAACAATGGAAACAAAGAAAAATCGGCGTTGGACATTGCCAAAGATGTGCTTACACTCGGGAGCAATAACCTGAACGAACTGGGGAAGCTTACCTTGAAGGATCTTCAACGGCTAAAGGGTATTGGCATTGCCAAGGCCATCACTATTGCTGCGGCGCTGGAATTAGGACGCAGGAGGCAAAGCAGCGAATTGCTGCAAAAAACGTCCGTAAAGAACAGCGGCGAAATTGCTGCATACCTGCAGGCTGTTTTGAAAGATTATACTCACGAAGTTTTTGCTGTGGTATTCCTTAACAGGGCCAATAAGATTATTAGTTTTGAAATCATCAGTAGCGGTGGCATTACCGGTACAGTGGCCGACCCAAGAATGATACTAAAAAAAGCACTGGAACACCAGGCATGTGCAATAGTACTAAGTCACAATCATCCTTCCGGAAATTTACATCCTAGCCGGGCAGACGAAGATATCACACAAAAAATAAAACAGGCAGCAGGTTTCCTTGACATAAAGGTACTGGACCATATTATTGTTAGTGATGAGGGTTACTACAGCTTTGCGGATGAGGGACTGCTTTAGTTTTTAGTTCTTAGTTTTTAGTTTTTAGTTCTTAGTTCTTGGTTTAAAAAATATCAACTATGGCAACAATTCAAAGTTTTGAAGATTTAAAAGTCTGGCAAAAATCAAGAGTATTGTGTAGTGAAATATTTGCACTGATAACAAGCGGGTACTTTGCCAGAGATTTTGGGTTAATAGACCAGATAAATCGGTCATCGGGCTCGGTTATGGATAATATAGCTGAAGGATTTGGAAGAATGGGCAATAGAGAATTTATCAATTTTCTCACTTATTCATATGGCTCGGCTCTTGAATGCAAATCACAGCTATACAGAGCTTATGATAGAAAATATATCAATCCTGAAAAACTGAAAGATTTACTTGAGCTTTTGGAAGAAATCAAAAAAATGATAAATGCCCTGATAAGCTACCTTGGAAAATCGGATTTAAAAGGTCAGAAATTCAAGAACCGGGAAAACAAGTAATAGAAAGCTCTTCAAACTAATAACTAAAAACTAAGAACCAACTACGCTTGTGCAGCAGGTCCGCCAAAATTAAAAGGGATTTCTACTGCTTCCATATCCTGAATTTTGCCATTGGCAGCCTCATACTTTTCTACATTCTCCGCCATGGCCTTCATAAAGCGTTTGGCATGAAAAGGCGTTAAAATGATCCGGCTCTTCACTTTGCTCTTAGGTGCCCCAGGCATTACATTTACAAAATCTACTACAAATTCTGCATGACTATGGGTTATGATGGCAAGATTAGCATAGGTCCCTTCGGCTATTTCTTCAGAGATTTCAATGTTTAACTGGTTGTTTTGTTCTGGCTCGTTGCTCATTTTTTAAATTTTATTTTCAAAGATAAAGCAAAAATAAAGAGCCCCTGTAGGAGCTCTTTATAATATCTCGTATAATGTAAGTGTTTATCTTGGACCAATGTAACGGAACGCTTGTGTCCACTCCCTTGAAACTCCTGAAGCAAAAGTGCCGTTTACATAACTATAACCCCATTTTGCAAACATGGTCTTAGAAGCAGGATCGTAATAGGAGTTAAAGCCTGGATTCATAGTGTAAAAAGTAGCAGCACCAGAAAATGCATTCTGAACAGTTACTTTGAATGTAGTAGGGTCCACGGTATATTCCGGTTCCTGTGCACCAAAGTAAGTAAGATTACCACCTAATACAGATGGATTAGCAAATGTACCAGCTAACGGCCAGTATAACTTAACAGAATTTGCTCCCGTAGTTATCAAATGTACTTCTGTAACATTACCTGTGTAATTAGGGTTCGAAGAAGGATGGTAGTTAGAAAAAGTCAATTCATAAATTCCATCATAATTATTCTTAGCGCCAATACGAACAAGGTATGTATGTGCATAAGATATTACACCACCTGCATCAGCAGCAGTAATGGTAAAAGCCAATGCATAGCTTGAACTCGGGTCCAGCAAAGTAGCGTTTGGAATTACGATCTTTATTTCTTTGGCGAAATCACCGGGCTGAAATACGATGTTATATGTACCGCCTTGTCCACCAACCTTTGGCGAAGGGCTGATAACAGTGTAAAATGAGGGTGGCAACTTAATTAAGTTTGACCCAGTCATCGCATTATGCCGTGTAACAGCAGCGGTATCGTCTTTTACAGTTACAGTCATCGTTTTGTTTAAATCAGCATTGTTGGCTACGTCTCTACGAATGCGCACTACTGCAGGCAAAGTTGATGGCTTGTTTACAAAGTCAATTGCATTTGCCACCAGGCCGCTTCCTATTGACAGAGAATCTTTCCTGTTACCAGGAATTGGACCGGCTGTAACAAAATTGGCGTCTATATTTCCCCCGTCTACAATCTTTACGATGGTCTGACCACGGTCGCCAATTGGATCAACCTCTTTCACTTTATCGCAAGCGGTAAAGCTTAGGCCAACCACAAGGGCTACAGCAAGGTTTTTTATAATATTTATTCGGTTCATAGTTGTTTTTTTTATTAATGTTATTATTTAAGTATTAACATGCAAGTTTATTGCTGATCCCACCAAACTCTTGCGCTCATTACATCACCACCGGTTAACCTGCCAACAGCTTCTGCCAATGCGGCTGGGTTAAGACTATACTCGTCAGTACCGTAAACATACCTGCGTGGAATTGTAAATCCTGCTGCAGAGTTTGTTGCGAACGCTGTAGGTTTAATGTCAGGAATACCGGTTCTCCTCCAGCTATTCCATGCCTGTATTCCGTCAGGGAATAAAGCAATATAACGCTGCAGGTGAATACGCTGTAAAGAAGTAGTTGTTACTGCATTGCTGCTCGCAGGAATCGAGCCAAAAGAGTTAACCCCAACACCTGTACCACCGCCGGCACCACTGTTGAATGCAACCGGGCCACTAACAGCATATGCTGCGCCACCGGCAATACCCCACTGATCGAATGAAGCCTTGATGGCATCTTCGTAAGCAGTTTTTGCGGAAGCATACGCAGGGTTAATAGTACTGGTGATCCAACCTCTTTCCAACCCTTCTGCTACAGCGAGCAAAGAAGAAGCAGCACTCACTACAACAACCGGAGAACTTTCTGTCCTTTTTGAGTCTGCCAATACTTTAGCATATGACGGGTTTACCGTTAACGCCTGGTCTCTCTTTAAACCATACGGGAAAGCGGCATCTGAAGTACCATAGGCAGATCTGCGGGCATCGCCGAGGTTAGATAAAATATCAGTTAGTGTTTTTGATAAAGCATAATCTGACCTGCCATTATAAGTGTTGAACCATGGGTGCCTGTACGCAGCACCGCCAGGATAGTTGAGGGTGAAATTATCGGCATTAGTTGCAATAAAACCTGCAGGATGTGCAGCAGCGGCAGCAAATTCCATTGCAGCAAGTCCGCCCGGGGCAGGATAACGCTTAGATAACCTTAGAGCCAATTGCATGCGCAAAGTGTTGGCCAGTTTTTTCCATTTAGCCTGGTCACCGGCATACATAATATCTCCCTGCATTTTCAAACCGCCATCAAAACCGTCAACAGCGTCTTTCAAATCAGCAAACATTTTCTTATATATGTCTAACTGCATGTCAAATTTGGGTGTAAAATTCCCTGCAGCCTTCAATGATTCCTCGTATGGAACATCACCCCAGCGATCAGTTACCGTAGAAATTAAGTAGCTTTTCAGAATTTTAGAAACAGCTATCTGGTTAGCCGCTGATCCTGACAGTGCGAATTTCCCCGCTGTGGCAGGATTTGAATTACGATCTATGATTGATTGCAGATCGTATAACGGACCGGAATAGTTGCCGCCAAACTCTAGTTTAGGCTCTGCGTATAGAGAGGCATCCGTGTACTGCGTCTCGGCAACATACTGCACGTAAAGTGCCGGACGGATAACACTTGCAAAACCACCTAATTGTGATTCTACGTTAGTTAACAATGCCGATGTAATTGGAGTGGTAGACCCCAACGGGTTAACGTTGGTATCTCCAAAATCTTCCAGCTTATTACAGCTTGTGCCCACCAGTAGTAAACTACCTGCACCAACTGCCAACAGTAATTTTAAATGTCTGTATTTCATAATTTTTCTGTTTATTAATTTTTCAAAATTTAGAATCCTATCCTAAGGTTAACACCCAAAGACCTTGTACCTGGTAACTGACCATCTTCACCATAAGTATTAGATACTTCAGAAGGATCAAAATCCCTTGTTTTAGCGTAGATTAACCATGGATTACGTGCAATTACGGAGAAAGTAGCGTTCTGGATGTATTTACCAAGGCCCATACGCTGAACCGGCAGTTTGTATCCAACACTAACTTCCCTCATCTTTACATAAGTAAGATCGTAAATGCTTGCTTCAGAAATACTCGCACTCCTGAACTGGTGGTAGTAATCCTGCGCACCAACATAATAGTCAACAGGCTTGCCAGTATCATCAACACCAGTTACATGAACACCACCGCCATCTACAACAGCGTCACGGATTGAATTCCCTTTATCATTTAAGGTAGCTGTACGGGCCGTTAAGCCAGAGAAACTTCCCCAGAAATCAGACAGGGAGAAAAACTTTCCGCCTGCTGAATAGTCAATATTAACATTAACAGTAAAATTCTTAAATATGTTCATGGTATTCTGAACACCACCGGTGTAATCCGGCAGTACACTTCCAAAGTTAACATCATCTTCTTTTATAAACATTCCACTACTTGTTAAAACCGGCTGACCGTTCATACGTTTGATACCACCGCCGAACATCTGTCCCCAACGCTTACCTACTTCACTAACAGTGTAAGCAGAAGAGCTTCCTGAGAATGCTCCCGATGCAGAAACCAAACGAACGATACCTGGCGCAATAGCAACTACTTCATTCTTTATCAACCTGCCCCAGGTTGCATTAATATTCCAATCGAAGTTTTTAGAAACAATTGGTTTAACGAAGAACTGTACGTCAACACCTGTTTTAGCAATTTCACCTGCATTAACCCTGGTGCTGGTAATTCCAGAAGAAGGAGTTACCGAAACGTTTACAGGGAAGTTCTTATTGGTTCTATCCCAGTAAGTAACTGTTAAACCTAAACGATTCTTTAGGAAACGGGTTTCTAAACCAATCTCTTTTTCATTGTTGGTAGAACCACGTAAACCTGGATCAGGAATAGTATTCGGCTCACCAATAAGGAAATTACCGTTGAACTGTTGAGCTGCCGGAGCATATAATACGTTCAAATCGTAAGGATTTAGAGAGGCAACGATTTGACCAGCAGAAGCCCTGATCTTACCATATGATATAATAGACTTGTCTTTGATCAGATCACTGAAAACAAATGATGCTCCCACAGAGAATGCATTGATAGAGTTTCCTGCAGGCTCTGCAGAAGTGTAATCTTTTCGAGCAGTTCCTTCAACAAAATAGCGGTTTTTGTAACCTACATCACCAGTAACGAACAATGCTCTTCCTTTATATGCCCGGTAAGTTTGACCGTAGTTAATTGGGTTCTTTGAGTTAGCCAGAGAATACAAACCCGGTACGTTTAAACCGCCAAGGGTGTTCTGGTTGCTACTTGTAGCCAATTGCTTGGTAATTATAGCACCACCAGTTGCATTGAATCTGAAATCTCTAACTTTTTTATTGTAGTTAGCAACCGCTTCATAGTATTGTACATTGCTGCTGCTGTTATAAATACCGTAAGAAGCTTTGGTAGTTCCCTCGTAAGGGTTGAAGCTAGACTGTGTTAAGCTTTGCTCCAGTTCAAACGGATAGGTGTCAGAACCATTCCTTTCTAACTGTTGCTTACGGTAAGTAGCACGAATGTTAAAGTCGTTGTTGAATTTGTAAGCAAGGGAGATATCACCAAAAATACGATACCTGTCTTGCGTGGTTTTTACGAAATCAAAGTAAGTGTAAGGATTAGCCCAGTAGTTACCGCCATAAAATCCTATTGGATTTGAAGGGTTAAATGAGCTTGGGTTACCATGGTTCCAGCTAGCATAAATTCCTTCGGGAGTTTTCAGACCCCTGTGTTCCCTCATTTTGTTCATATCCAATTCTCTGTGGAACCACTGGTTGAATGCACCAGTACTTTGATTTGAATAACCATCGTTGTTTTCAGCATTGGTATTCTGCTGAACGTAGTTGATATTAGTACTCAGCGTTAATTTGCTGCTAAGATCAAAACTCAGGTTAGTAGTTAAAGTATTACGCTTCAAATAGCTGTTAGGAATCAAACCTTTAATATCAAGGTTGGTGTAAGAAACCCTCATACTATAGTTGTCACCCGCTTTTGAAAAGTTGATATTATTAGTTTTAGTAACACCTGTACTATAAAAGTCTTTTGCGTTATTTGGTTGAGCAGTTAAGCTGGTTGTTTTATAAGAATCCTCGCTTCCAGGATACCATGCATACCATGGAATATACTGCTGGCCTGCAATTCTTGGTCCCCAACTGGCATCATCAGTATAGTCATGATAGTACTTGCCATCTAAAGCCTTCCAACCTTCCGGATCGCCTGCTTTGTAATTATATTGCCTCCAGTCGCCCTCACCACCACCTGAATATGCATTCTGGTAATTAGGAGTTATGTATATTTTATCAAAAACCAAGGCACTATTTATCTCAAGACCAATACCTTTCTGGCCTTTCTTTGCCCTCTTGGTATTAATAACGATCGCACCATTTGCACCCTGGGGACCGAACAACGCTGCCGCTGACGGACCTTGCAACACAGTAATATCTTCAATATCATCAGGATTAATATCATTAGCACTAGGCATAATGGTACCATCTACCACGTATAATGCACCACCACCAGCACCAAGGCCGTTCTCACCACGAAGACGTACCAACGTTTCCCTGCCCAAAGCTGCAGCAGACTGGCTACGCACCTGCGCACCTGCTACCTTACCAGCCAAAGCGTTGTTTACGTTAGACGCACGAACCGTGTTCAGGTCTTCAGCACTTACGTTCTGAACGTTTGATGAAACACTTCTTGCTAAACGTTTTGTATTGAATGCGCTAGTAACGATAACCTCTGCAAGATCGCTTGTTTTTAGTTTAAGTGTAACGTTTACCCTGGTTAACGAACCAACGGGAACACTCACTTCTTCATACGATGTTTGAGAAATTAATAAAACATCTCCTGGGTTTACCTTAATAGAAAAATCTCCGTTTACATCAGTTTGAACCCCCCCGCCACCTTTTACTATAACAGAAGCAAATGGCACTGCCTTGCCATCCGCATCGGTAACTGTGCCAGACACCACCCGGCTTTGACCAAATGCCAATACTCCACAGAGCATCAACATTGTGAACAGTGATAGAAATCTTCTCATGTGCGATTAATTATGGTTTAATGAATTGTAAAAATAAGGATATTTCCCTAAGGTCAAAAAATTGTTAATTTTTTTATGCGGAAAAATATCACGGTCACAGGGGTTAGACAATACTTTAAGCGGAAATGCTGCACCAAATTATGAAATTGTTAAAACTTATACATCATCTGAAGCTTCACTTCGGTCCGATGACTGCTCCTGATCTCATCCAGGCCTGACCCAATGATATTTTTATCGGGGTAAATAAATTGTGCCCATTTGGCCCAAACAGTGAGTTTTTTGGTGATATCATAGTTGAGGTTTACATAATACCGATATCCTTTATCGAAAAATACTGGAATACTGAAGCTGTACAGTACATCATTTTCATAGGCATACAATCGGCTGTTATAGCCCTCCGTTTCAAAATATTGCAGCCGCATATTGGCAGAAAGGCGGCTCATCAACGGCTTATATAATACATCAGCATACATTAAAAAGCCTTCCTCGGTTGCAACTCCTTTTTTATCGAACCAAACCAGCTCTACCCTGCTGCGCAACGTAAAAATGGAATTTAACTTATAGCTCATCTGCGTACGCCAGTTCTGCCTTGGCTGTGCTATTACAGGATTGATGGGCTGCAGGTCAGGGTTAAAATTGATGGATTTTGATTCTGCCTTATACCTGCTATAAATTTCAAAAATCCTGTTAGGCCTGTAATTCACTTGTATCATATAATCCTTTCCACTTGTAGGCGAATTTACCCTGCTTTTAAGCCAGGGAAATTTATATACATCTGCATATGCACTGATGTTCCAGCGTGCGTTAGGTTTGATATTGATGCCTGCAAAGAATCCTTTTTCGTTGGTAGGAAACGTATTCTCAGTAAATGCATTGGTATAAAGCGACTGGTAACCTTTAGAAATATTTCTGTACAAGAAGCTCATATCAACATTGTTGGCAACGCTTATCAGCATACCGTTAACAAACGCTTTGTAATTTTTATCTGTAACGGCGGCTTCTCCAAAAAAATGCAGGTTTCGCAGTGTGTAACTGTAGTCAACGCTGTAGTTACCAAAATCTTTACCGGTTAATGCATATAAATTATATGGATCGGGTGCCTTTTTTAAAGGGTATTTAAAGGAATATTGAATGGCATTTACACCAAAACGCAATCGCTTAATACGATAGGCAACATTTCCACCAAACGCTAACTGGCGTTGGGCTCCCTTATCCTCTACTTCGCTGGCTGTACGATGCAGCCCCGAAGTTTGCAAAGACGAAATAAAATCATCCTGGCTGTTGGTAGTGTCTGCATTGAAATTAGCATCCACCTTCCTGTAAGAGCCGAAAACAGTAGCTTCCCAGTTTTTTCTTCCTAGAGTTATACCAGCCCCACGGTGAAAAAATATCTCTCCCGCGGAATTATACGGTCGCAAAACAGAAGACTGCCTTTTTATGGCCATGATGTCTGGTCCTTTTTTAAATGCAAGGCTCATCCATTGGGTAAGGCCCTGCCCCATATTTACGGTAAAGTCGCCCAATGCCAGCGATTTAACGATGCCAATATTCCTGATAAACAAGTGGGCAGAATAATAGTCGAAGCCCTTTCGCTGGCTTCCTTTAAAAAATTCTTCGCCCGGGTCCTTTTCGGCCACAAACCCATATTGCAGCAGGTTCTTGTATGTATATTTATACCGCACGAAAAGCCTTTGGGGAGAACCAGGGTAAAAATTTTTCGTAGCCGCAGGATCCAGTAAATATCCTTTTGACTTCTCTAATACTTGAGTTACCCTTACTAGAATGCTGTGATCACCGTTCTTCAACCTGGCACTGATATCTTCTGCCAGGCTTACCCCCCTTTCAACTGTAACATAGGGTAGTATTTTTTTTATTGTAGCAACATCCCATTCAGGTATGGATTGCAGCTCATATATGCTTACCAGTTTACCCATTACTGAACGGTACGCCAGTAAATTAACGATCTGCATGGGCGACAGCAAGCGCATTTCCTTCAGAAAACTTTCATCTACTGTATTTAAATTTACCGGGTTTCTTTGCAGTTGAACCAATAGCTGCAGGTACGAATCGTCTTCCGTTACCTGGTCTTCGTTGTTCTCGGTAATATTCTCAAATTCCTGCTCTGTGCTACTTGTTACCGGTACTTGTCTTGGTTTTTCGGGCTCCTGTGCCTTTAATTGCAGGAATGAGAAAGCAAGCACCAATAAAATTAAATAGTACTTCATCATTCTTTATCGCCTTTAAAATTTACAACCAGCAAAATACCAGGGCTGATGCCAAGGTCGGGATGATAGCTACCCGACACATCGAGGCGCAGGTTTTTCCAACCCACACCAACACCTGCAAAGCCGCTGCCGGTTGCACTAACAAAACCTGCCCTTGCAAAAAACTGCTGCAGGAACTGGTATTGAATGCCACCATTTACATTCACAGGCTTGTCTTCTTCCTTAATAATTTCTGCACTCACATAAAAATTATCAGAGGCATCGTAGCCCATACCAAACTTGTAGGCTGAAGCCAGCTTCTCATCCTGCAGTTTCCCTAGCTTACCTCCTACCGGATTGTATATATGTATGCCACCATTTAATTTATCAGTAAAATGGAGAATGGCCCCTATCTCAAAATTTATTGATGAAGCATTGCCATATTGCGGAACCCGGTAACTATAATAATTAAACTGGATGCCAAGATCCAGTAGTTTCCCCAGTTTGCGGGCATAGGCAAGACCAGCTTTTTGCTCGTTAAAATTTTTAAACCCAGCATAATTTACCTGCACACCAAAATTGCCTTGTTTGGTAGGAATGGCTGCCGCCAGCCCGTAAACACTGTTTTCTGTTAACAGGAAACGACGCTCGCCAAAAACACCCACCCCCGCAGTTTTAACCTGGGCAAGCGCTGCCTGGTTATTTGTAAAGCCAAAAGGATCCATCTGACGGGTGGTATATGCGCCTAAGCTGGTATAAGGCATACTTACACTATACCGCAGCGTTTGAGAAAAGGAATTTGTGTTAATCACACATAGGAGTAGCAATAAAAGGCTCACATTTTTTATTCTCAAAGCAGGTAGTTTTTTGAAGTGCCCACCAAGTTATACAAATTCATCTTAAAACGGGGCAGTTAGTTTAAACATCAAGGTAAATTAACTTTAGTTGGCTATTTTTGCGCCATGCAACTTCTAGATGGCAAACTGGTGTCCAGGTCGGTAAAAGAAGACCTGAAGGAAAAGACAATTCAGCTAAAAAATAATCATAAAAAACAGCCTCATTTGGCGGCAATTCTCGTGGGCAATAATGGCGCAAGCGAAACATACGTAACCAGTAAAATAAAAAATTGCGAAGAGATCGGTTTTAAAAGCAGTCTCTTCCGCTTTGATGCCGACATACCGGAAGCCGTGCTGATCAGCAAAATAGAAACATTGAATAATGATGCTGATGTTGATGGCATTTTGGTGCAATTGCCCTTACCAAAACACATAGAGGAAGAAAAAATCATCAACCTCATCAACCCATTAAAAGATGTAGATGGCTTTCATCCCGTTAGCGTTGGCCGCATGGTGCAGGGGCTGCCCGGGTTCGTGTCCGCCACTCCTTATGGTATCATGCTTATGCTGAAGCATTACAATATAGATACGTCAGGAAAACATGCTGTGGTGATAGGAAGAAGCAATATCGTAGGGCGCCCCATCAGCATCCTTCTAAGTGCCAATACCAATCCCGGCAACTGCACAGTAACGCTGTGCCATAGCCGAACTACCAACCTTAAAGATTTATGCCTGCAGGCCGATATCATTGTGGCAGCGCTTGGGAAGCCCGGCTTCCTTACTGCCGACATGGTGAAAGAAGGTGCTGTGGTAATTGATGTTGGCATCAACAGGATGGAAGATGCTACTAAAAAATCAGGCTTCGCATTAAAAGGTGATGTGGACTTTGAAAATGTAGCACCCAAATGCAGTTATATAACACCGGTGCCAGGTGGTGTAGGTCTGATGACCATAGCGGCCCTGTTGCTAAACACCTACAAAGCTGCCACTCAAAACAATTAATTTATTCTCTTGATCAGTCAAACAAATATCAAGCAAATGCTGCCGGTAATGGAGCACTTTTACACCCTGCAGGGTGAAGGCTACCACCAGGGCCGGGCAGCCTATTTTATAAGGTTGGGCGGTTGTGATGTGGGTTGTGTTTGGTGCGATGTAAAAGATAGCTGGGATGCTGACAAACATCCGAAATATTCCCTTGAAGCAATTGTACAAATGGCGGTAGAAGGCACTGCCGGTCAAACACAGGATAACCTGGTGGTGATTACCGGGGGAGAACCATTAATGCATCAACTTGATGCATTAACTGCGGCTTTACAAACAAAAGGATTTAAAACAAATATCGAAACTTCCGGTGCCCATCCGCTTTCAGGAGCCTGGGATTGGTTATGCCTCTCCCCAAAAAAATTTAAAGCACCATTGCCTGAAGTAATTGCTGCTGCCAACGAATTAAAAGTAGTGATCTACAATAAATCAGATTTTGCCTGGGCTGAACAATACGCCGCACAGGTTGGCCCCGAGTGTATGCAGTACCTGCAACCCGAGTGGGACAAGGCTGCAATTGTAACGCCCCTAATCATTGACTACATTAAAGCGCATCCTCAATGGCGCATTTCATTACAAGTGCATAAATACATTAACGTACCTTAAAAGAAGACCATTCGCACATCTTAAGTTTACTGAGGTTACTTTAACAGAATTGAAATATATTAATTGCTAATTCGTTTTACCTTTACCTCGTTAAGCAGAGCCATTATACAACCTCCATAAAGCAACAAAATTTGAAGATCCTATATATCCTTTCCTTACTTTGCCTTCCCTATGCACTTACTGCCCAATGGTACGATCCCGATAAAGTAAATAAGAAAGCCGGCGATATGTATGGACAGGCTTACGAAGATGCTACCGCAGGCAATTATGCCGCCGCATTGGTAAAACTAAATGATGCCCTGAAGGCAGAACCAAGGTTTGTGGATGTATACCTATCCCGTGCCGGCATTTATGCCAACCTTAAAAATTATGCTGCCTCCGTAAAAGATTTTGAAACAGGCTTTGCAATGGATTCTGTGTATTCCAACACTTACCTGTTGCCTTATGCTATTTCGCTCTCGGGCATTGGTGCATTTGACAAAGCATTGGTAACTGTTGATAAATTTCTTGCAACTCCCAAATTAAATCCGCAAAGCATCAGGGCCGGCAATTACCGCAAAAAAAGTTTCGAATTTGCATTGAATTACCAGCAAAAATTAAAAGAACAACATAAGCCCAATTACATATTTGCACCAACAAATATGGGAGATAGTATTAACTCTACTTCATTAGAATACTTCCCTTCCATTACAATCGATGGTTCGAAAATGATCTTTACCCGAAGGATAAAAAATGACGAAGATTTTTATGAGAGTAACAAAATAAATGGCACCTGGAGCAAAGCAAAACCAGTAGGTGGAAAAATAAATACCAACCTGAACGAAGGTGCGCAGAATATTTCGCAGGATGGCGACTGGCTGATATTTACCGGTTGCAATTACCCGGAAGGCGAAGGCAGTTGCGACCTGTACATCGCCTACAAAACAAAGAATGGTAGTTGGACAGAACCGGAGAATATGGGCCCCTTCATCAATACTGATTTCTGGGAATCCTCTCCTTCTCTTTCACCCGACAAGCGTGATCTTTATTTTGCCAGCAGCCGCCCAGGTGGCTTTGGTGGCAAAGATATTTGGGTTACCAACCGGGCAGAAAATGGTAAATGGGGCAATCCCAAAAACCTTGGACCGCTGGTAAATACCAGTGCCGATGAAGGCTGCCCGTTCATTCACTCTGATAACCGTACACTTTACTTTAACAGCAACGGCCACCAGGGTTATGGGTTAACTGATTTATTCCTGGTAAGAAAGAATGCAGAGAATAACTGGGACAGTGCCGTAAATCTTGGCTACCCCATCAATACCATTGATGATGAAGGATCGTTAATAGTAACTGCCGATGGTAAAACAGCTTATTATGCAAGCGATGGCAATGATACCCGTGGCGGGCTTGACCTTTACCAATTTGAACTGAGAGAAGACATCAGGGCAGACAGGGTGCTGTGGGTACGAGGCAAGGTGTACGATAAAAAAACAAATGCAGGCCTCCCCTCTTCTGTAGAACTAACGGATATTGATAGCCGCAAGATCATATCAAAATTACAAACAGACGAAGATGGCAATTACCTGGTAACCTTACCTGTTGGAAAAGACTATGCATTCAACGTAAACCGGAAGGGCTATCTTTTTTATTCAGATAATTTTTCACTGAAGAAAAATTATCCTGACAGTGCCCTGGAAATAAATATTCCTTTGCAGCCAATTGAAGCAGGGGCATCAGTAGTATTAAAAAATATTTTCTTCGACAGCAAACAATTTGAACTTGAGCCACAAAGCAAGGAAGAGCTGGATAAAGTAGTAACCCTGATGAAAGAAAATCCGAAACTTACGATCCTGATCAGCGGGTATACCGATAATGTAGGGCAACCTGCAGCCAACCTCCTGCTGAGCAATAACCGGGCAAAGTCGGTTGTAGCTTACCTGCAAAAAAATGGTATAGATGCAAAACGGCTTAGTGCAAAGGGCTTTGGAGAAACCAACCCGATTGCAGCCAATGACTCCGAAACCGGCAGGGCTTTAAACCGCCGAACCGAACTGAGTATTACAGGAAATTAGTTTTTTGAGTATATTGTTTTGCATTACTTGTATGAACAATGATCTCCTATATCAATTGGCGCTTACCATGACACCCAATGTGGGTGATGTGCATGCAAAAGCGCTTGCCCTGCAGTTTGGCTCTGCCGAAGCCGTCTTTAAAGCGCCCATGAAACAACTGGAAGCGATGGAAGGCATTGGTACAGTACGGGCCAGAAGCATCAAAGCATTCGACAATTTCCAGGAATGCGAAACCGAGATCAGCTTCATAGAAAAGTACAAAATACAAGCGCTGTTTATTACAGACGACGATTACCCGCAGCGCCTCCTGAATTGCTACGACAGTCCTACACTTTTGTATTACAGGGGTAATTGCAATCTCAACAAACAAAATATTATTTCTATTGTAGGCACCCGAAACAACTCAGATTATGGCCGGGAACAATGCGAAAAATTAACGGAGGGTCTACGTGCCGAGAACATCATTATTGTAAGCGGGCTTGCCTATGGCATTGACAGCATTGCCCACAAGGCTGCAGTTAAAAATAACATGGCTACTGTGGCGGTGATGGCCCACGGTATGGACAGGATCTACCCGCCTGCCAACAAATCATTGGCAAAACAAATGACGGAGAATGGAGGACTGCTTACGGAGTTCCGTAGTGGCACAAATCCCGATCGGCAGAACTTTCCTAAACGCAACCGCATTGTGGCCGGTATGACGGATGCAGTAGTGGTAATAGAAAGCGGCATCAAAGGTGGCTCTCTCATAACTGCCGAACTGGCCAACAGTTACAATAAGGATGTATTTGCTTTTCCCGGCAGGGTAAACGACAGCCGGAGTGAAGGCTGCAATTACCTCATAAAAAATAACAAGGCATCTCTCATCACCGGGGCAAAAGACCTGCTGGAGATGATGAACTGGGTGCCCGTTCTGCAAAAAAACAGGAAAAAACAACGGGAGCTTTTTGTTGAACTAAGCCCTGACGAAAGAAAGCTTACTGACATCTTGCAGGAAAAAGAGCAGGTAGCCATTGATGAATTGTATGCCAAATCCGGCCTTAGCAGCAGCAGCGTTGCGGCCGCTCTGCTGATGCTGGAAATGCAGGGACTGGTAATATCTTTGCCCGGCAAAATGTATAAGCTTTCTTAGGAAAAAACTAACCGGTTTGCATAAATTAGGCTGTTTTGTTTTTTCTTTTATCTTTGCACATGGCAACAATAAAAAAAGCTCCACTCAACAATTCCAACAAGTTTTTTGGCGACGGACTAACCTTTGATGACATACTATTGGTACCTGCATATTCGCAGGTTTTACCAAGAGAGGTCGACATTCGAACACAACTTACCAGCACCATTACGCTAAACATTCCTATGCTGAGTGCAGCCATGGACACCGTTACAGAAGCACAACTGGCTATTGCCCTTGCAAGAGAAGGCGGGCTGGGAATATTACATAAAAATATGAGTATTGAACAGCAGGCAGGCGAAGTAAGAAAAGTGAAACGCAGTGAGAACGGCCTGATACTTGACCCGGTTACCTTACACCCCGATGCTACTATTGGCGAGGCTTTACGGCTGATGAAAGAAAATAGAATCGGTGGGATTCCTATTGTTGATGCCGGCCATAAGCTGGTAGGTATTCTTACCAATCGTGACCTGCGGTTTGAAACAAATTATAAAGCAACCGTAAGTTCGGTAATGACTAAGGAAGGACTTATTACTGCACCGGAAGGCACCGACCTGAAAAAAGCAGAACTGATCTTCAAAAAGAATAAAGTTGAAAAATTACCGGTGGTTAACAAGGCCGGAAAATTAATCGGGCTAATCACTTTCAGCGATATACTAAAATTAAAAAGTCACCCGCATGCTGTTAAAGATTCTTTTGGCCGTTTGCTGGTTGGCGCCGGTGTTGGCATTACTGCCGATACGATGGAACGGGTGGAAGCTTTGCATAAAGTTGGTGTAGATGTAGTTTGTTTAGACAGTGCCCATGGCCACACAAAAGGTGTAATGGATATGCTGAAAAAAATAAAAAAAACTTATAAACAGCTCCAGGTTATTGGAGGCAATGTGGGTACCGGTGAAGGTGCCAAAGCATTAGCCGATGCCGGTGCAGATGCCGTTAAAGTGGGCATCGGACCGGGCTCTATCTGCACAACAAGAATAGTTGCAGGCACAGGTGTTCCGCAGATAACGGCGGTAATGGAAGCTGCGGCTGCATTAAAAGGAACCAATGTAGGCATCATAAGTGATGGTGGCATACGCTACACCGGCGATATGGTAAAGGCAATTGCAGCAGGCGCCACATGCGTAATGATGGGTAATGTATTTGCAGGTACCGAAGAAAGCCCCGGCGAAACCATCATTTACGAAGGAAGAAAATTCAAACAATACCGTGGAATGGGCTCCCTTGGTGCAATGGCGCAGGGCAGCAGCGACCGGTACTTCCAGGATGTAGAAGATGATATCAAAAAATTTGTACCCGAAGGGATTGAAGGCAGGGTGGCTTTTAAAGGCAGCTTAAAAGAAGTAACGCACCAGTACACCGGTGGACTGAAAGCCGGCATGGGTTATTGCGGCGCTGCAGATATTAAAGCCCTGCAAAAAGCAAAATTTGTGAAGATCAGCCCGGCAAGTATGAAAGAAAGCCATGCACACGATATTGCCATTACCAAGGAAGCGCCGAATTACAGCAGGTAATAACGTTCTTCAATACTCGCTGTAAAAAAACATTTATGAAGCATCTATTCTTACGGGTATTTCTTTTCCTGGTTATTTTTTTTAATTGCTCACAATCAGGTGCACAGGACAGCAGTTTCGCAGAAGGATCGAGGCTGCGTATTTCTTTGCTTACCTGCACGCCCGGCGATGAATTGTATTCTCTTTTTGGGCACAGCGCTATCAGGGTAATAGACAGCAATAGTGTTAGCGATATTGTTTTCAACTACGGCACTTTCAATTTTGATGATGAAGGCTTTTACATCAAGTTCATAAGAGGCAAATTGCTGTATTACATCAGCACGGCCGGTTTCGAAGAGTTTAAATACGATTACTTTGCCACCAACCGCGGCATTACTGAACAGGTTTTAGATATTTCCGACCAGGAAAAAGCAGCACTTAACCATGCGTTGATAGAAAACCTTAAGGAAGAAAATAAATACTATCAATACGATTTCTTTTTTGATAATTGCACTACCCGCCTGCGGGATCTCATTGTAAAACACAAACATCCCACACCCGTATTGCCTGCCGTAAAACCTGCGGGTATGCGTTTCCGGCAGGCCATTCATGAATACCTTGATAAAGGCGATCAGCAATGGAGCAAACTCGGTATAGATATTTTATTGGGTGCTCCTACAGACCGGGTGATGACAGCAGGTGAACAGCAATTTTTACCCGAAAACCTGATGTTTGCCCTTGAAGCAGCCACCAATACCACGGTAGTAAAATCTACCCGGAAATTATATGAGCTGCCGGTGGTTTACAATAAAATAGAACCTTTTACTCCAATGGTATTTTTTGTTGGGCTGCTGCTCCTTTTTGTGCTGGCACATCTCTTACTAGCTAAAAGATTTCCGCTGGTGCTGGCGGGTTTAGACGGCATCTTATTCTTTAGCACCGGCCTGCTCGGCTTCCTCCTAATTTTTATGTGGACGAGTACCGATCACAGCATGACCAAAGACAACTACAACCTGCTTTGGGCCTTACCTACCCACCTGTTTCTTTCTTTTTTTATAGCCAGCCAAAAAAAATGGGTTCGGTATTATTTCCTGTTCACCGCCGTTTTCGGGATAGTGTTGCTGGCCGTTTGGGCTTTTTTACCCCAACGTTTAAACATTGCACTCATCCCATTTGTCTTATTAGTAATTTACAGGGCAGTGGCCCGGTACTTAAAATAAAACAACATGCTGCAAAAACAACTCTTATATAAAAACGGGAGTGTTGCCTATTATACAGCAGGCAAGGGATTGCCCGTGCTGTTGCTGCATGGCTTTGCAGAAGATGGCAGCATTTGGGATGAAGCCGCTGCACACCTCGCAACTCAATACCTTGTTATAGTTCCGGATATTCCTGGCTCTGGCAGATCGGCCATGATAACCGGAAGCAATGTTGGCGTGGAAGAATATGCGGACGCCATCAAAGCAATTCTTGATTATGAGCACATCGGCAAGGCCGTGATGATCGGTCATAGCATGGGTGGTTACGTAACGCTGGCATTTGCAGAAAAATATCCGCAAATGCTCAAAGCATTTGGCCTTTTCCATAGCAGTGCTTATGCTGATGATGCAGCAAAAAAAGAAAAACGCCAGAAAGCAATTTACTTTATTGAAGCAAACGGGGTAGAAGCATTTCTTAAAACAAGCATACCAGGCTTATTTGCCAACGAGGGAAAAAGCGAAGATGCCATTACAGATCTTTTAGCTAAAGGCAGCCTTTTTACTCCTGAAGCACTCATTCAATATTACAGGGCCATGATGCAGCGCCCGGACCGCACCGCCGTGCTGAAAATATTTGAAGGAAAAATTTTGTTTGTAATGGGCAAACATGATACGGCAGTTCCTATAAAAGATGCACTAGAGCAATGCCACATGCCATCGGTGGCTTATATACATGTGCTGCACAACAGTGGCCATATGGGCATGATT
>JBBSKH010000013.1:0-49386 GCA_038256495.1 Chitinophagales bacterium | reverse complement strand
TTTAAATCGCTTTCATTAAGCCAGTACCAGCAGGCGGGGGCATTTTTTATTAACGAGGGCAAAAATATTTTTATCACCTACCTGGTGGCCATTTCTGTTGTAAACGGTCAGCTAACCTTAGGAGCTATGATTGCAATTCAGTATATCATTGGGCAATTAAACAGCCCAGTAGAGCAACTAATAGGATTTACCCAACAGGCACAGGATGCAAAAATATCGCTAGAGCGCTTAAACGAAATTCATGAATTAGAAGAAGAAGAGCCAGCGGGAAAGCTGTTCAACAACCACCTGTCATTTGACAAGAGTATTACACTGAGTGATGTAAATTTCGGTTACCCTGGTGCAGGCAACCAGGTTGTTTTAAAAAACCTGAATCTCCTTTTCCCTTCCGGAAAAGTTACCGCAATAGTAGGCATGAGCGGTAGTGGTAAAACCACTATATTAAAACTTATCCAAAAGTTTTATACCAACTACGGCGGAGAAATAAAAATTGGGGAAACTGATATTAAAAATATGAGCCCCTATTTTTGGCGTAGCATATCGGGCAGTGTAATGCAGGATGGATTTATTTTTAGCGATTCCATAGAAAGAAATATAGCAGTCGGCGATGAATCTCCAGACTATGATAAGCTAATACATGCCTGCAAAGTGGCCAATATCCTTTCATTTGTAGAAAGTATGCCTTTGGGTTTTAATACAAAAATAGGTGCAGAGGGAAACGGCATCAGCGCAGGACAAAAACAACGAATCCTCATAGCGAGAGTAGTTTACAAAGACCCCCAGTTTTTATTTTTTGATGAAGCTACCAATGCCCTTGATGCCAATAACGAAAAAGCCATTATGGAAAATTTACAGGAATTTTTTAAAGGCAGAACTGTTGTGGTGGTGGCACATCGCTTAAGTACAGTTAAAAATGCAGACAAAATTGTTGTGTTGCAGGATGGAGAAATAATAGAAGAAGGTACACACAATGAACTGGCAGGTATAAAAGGGAAATATTATGAATTGGTGAAAAATCAATTAGAGCTTGGGAATTAAAAGCCTCCCCAATCCTCCGAAGGAGGGATTAAATAATAAATTATGCCAAACCAATTTTCTACAAATGGAACATTAATAGAAGAGCCACAAGTGGTAAGGCGTTTTGAACGCTCGGAAATGGTGCAGGAAATCGTTTCAAATAAACCCGGATTAATGATTCGATATGGCACGATGGCTTTTTTTTTCATATTGGTTTTTTTGTGCATTGCTTGCTGGTTTATTCAATATCCGGATATTATAAAAGCTAATGCAAAACTAAGTTCTGTAAATGGCCCCAAAGAAGTGACTACAAAAACTTCGGGCACACTTGTCAAATTGTTCGCAAAAGAGGGACAAACTACTACAACCGGCAACATCTTGGGTTACATAGAAAGTACTGCGAGTCATGAAGAAGTGATAGCGCTTTCAGAGGATATCAATAAGATACAAACCATTATAAATAAAAATGACTTCGCAGAATTAGTACATTATAAAAATATGCCCTACCAGCAATTGGGAGAGCTACAGCCATCATTTCAAATTTTTTTACAATCATTCGAATTATTCAACAATTATATTACAAATGGTTTTTACCTTAGAAAAAGAAGTATGCTATCTAAAGATTTTAATTACCTGCAAAAATTGCACTCCACTATCTTGCAGCAAAAAGTATTAAATGAAGAGGATCTTGCATTGTCGCAAAAGACATTTGATGCAAATGAATCTTTAAACATGGATAAAGTTATTTCTGATTTTGACTACAGAAGTGAAAAAAGCAAGCTCATAAATAAAAAATTAAGTTTGCCACAAATAAATGCAGCAATTATTAGCAATGAAGCTCAGCAAAATGAAAAAATAAAAGAAATAGCTGAATTAGAAAATCAGATAGCTCAACAGAAAACTGTTTTCGTACAATCTCTACATACATTTAAAAGCCAGGCAGATGAATGGAGGATAAAATACCTGCTGATATCGCCTACAGATGGCACCCTTAGATTTGCTAGCTTCTTACAGGAAAATCAGCAATTGCAGGCTAACCAAGTGGTTTGTTTTGTAAACCCTGAAAACGCCCATTTCTATGCAGAAATTTTTATCCCGCAATCAAACTTTGGCAAAATAAGGCAAGGGCAAACTGTTTTACTAAAGTTTCCATCTTATCCTTTCCAGGAATATGGTAGCGTAAAAGGGAAATTAGAATTCATTTCAAACATAAGTACAGATAGTGGCTATTTAGCGAAAGTTGTGTTTAACAATGGATTGGTTACCAGTTATAAAAAGAGCGTTCAATTTAGAGAAGGCCTTACTGCACAAGCAGAAATTATTACGCAGGATATGCGTCTTTTGCAGCGCCTTTACTACAATATCAGAAAGCAAGTTAAAAATTAACACCTGTAAAATACTATTAACTATTCCTACACCTTATATACTGGTATTTACAAAAGGCAATACCTTAAACCTCCCGTTTTCAAACCTTCTTACTAAACAAAAGGACAAAATTCATATCTTCGCTTATTAACCTTCTCACTCAGGCTTATGAGTTTAAGTAGGACGTACAATATTGTGAATCAGATTAAAACAAACAATTCTAATGGATATAACTTCCATCATTATAGGGGTTGCCGCACTGATTGTCGGCATCATCCTTGGCAAAATTTTATTTGCCAAAAACACCAATCAAAAAATACAGGAAGCTGAAATTCAGGCGCAAAAGATTATTGCAGATGGCCAGAGCAAAGCCGAAACATTTAAAAGAGAAAAGGAACTGGAGGCTAAGGAAAGATTCGTGCAGATGAAGTCTGACCACGACAAAGAGCTGATGCAGCGTTCCCAGAAAATTAACGATGCCGAAAACAGGATCAAGCAAAAGGAGCAAAGTTTAAATTCAAAAGAAGGTAATCTTGAAAAACAGTTAAAGGAAAATGACGCCATCAAGGAAAACCTTAACAGGCAGACAGAAGTGGTAAACATCAAACGTACCGAGCTGGAAAAACACCAGGAAGAGCACATCCGCCGCCTGGAAAAAGTTGCCAACCTTTCTGCAGAAGAAGCTAAGGAACAATTAATTGAAAGCCTGAAACAGGAAGCTCACGCCAAGGCAGTAACACTTCAACAGGAAATCATCGAAGAAGCTAAACTGAAGGCCAATAAGGAGGCACGCAAAATTGTAATTCAAACCATTCAGCGAACAGCAGCCGAGCAGGCAATAGAGAACTCCATCACCGTGTTTAACCTGGAAAGCGATGAGATCAAAGGTTCTATCATTGGTCGGGAAGGGCGTAACATTCGTGCAATTGAGGCGGCCACCGGTGTTGATCTTATTGTAGATGATACCCCGGAAGCTATTGTGTTGTCTTCATTCGATCCCCTGCGCAGGGAAATTGCCCGCCTGAGTTTACAACGCCTCGTAGCCGATGGCCGTATTCACCCGGCCCGTATTGAGGAGGTGGTGGAAAAAACAAAACGCCAACTGGATGACCAGGTAATGGATATTGGTGAAAGGACTGTTATAGAATTAGGCGTTCATGGCCTGCATAAGGAATTGGTGAGAATGGTGGGACGTATGCGTTTCCGCTCCTCTTATGGCCAGAACCTTTTGATGCACAGCAGGGAAACTGCCAACCTTTGCGGAATTATGGCAGCCGAATTGGGTATGAATCCCAAACTGGCTAAAAGGGCCGGACTATTACACGATATTGGTAAAGTGCCAGATGAAGAAACAGAACTAAGTCATGCCTTGCTTGGTGCAAAACTGGCAGAAAAATATGGTGAGAACCCGGCCGTTGTTAATGCTATTGGTGCCCACCACGACGAGATGGAAATGTTATACGTAATCTCTCCTATCATCCAGGCTTGTGATGCTATCAGCGGTGCAAGACCCGGTGCACGCCGTGAGATCATGCAGCAATACATTCAGCGTATAAAGGACCTGGAAAACCTTGCCCTTGCTTACAATGGTGTAGAAAAAGCATACGCTATACAGGCAGGAAGAGAGCTAAGGGTGATAGTGGAGGCTGATAAAGTAACAGATGCTGAAAGCGACAAGCTTAGTTTTGAGATTGCCCAGAAGATTCAAACGGAAATGACTTTTCCGGGCCAGATTAAAGTAACGGTGATCAGGGAGAAAAGAGCCATCAATATTGCACGATAAAAAACCTCATCCCAGTCCCTTCTCCAAGAGTGGAGAAGGGTGTTTCGAAGATTTTAGCGAAATTTGAGGAGGAGTTTTCTAAAAATAATTTATTCGATTTTTAAAAAACTTTGAACTTTAAACTTTGAACTCTAAACTTTTTCCCTACCTTTGCCCTCCGAAAAATAAATAAGATATGAACGCAATAGCATTTGTTCATGAGCAGTTGACAAACATTCCAATGCTCCCAACATTTAAAGCAGGTGACAACGTTACCGTTAACTATAAGATTGTAGAAGGAACCAAAGAGCGTATCCAGAGCTTTAAGGGCGTGGTGATAAAGCGCCAGGGAACCGGTGCAACCGCTTCATTTACAGTTCGTAAGATTAGTGATGGTGTAGGTGTTGAGCGTTTATTCCCAGTGTTTTCTCCAAACATCGAGAGCATTGTTCTGAACAAGGTGGGTCGTGTTCGTCGTGCTAAACTGTTTTACCTGCGTGAAAGAAGCGGTAAAAGTGCTCGTATTAAGGAGAAAAGAAGAGCAGTTGCTAAGAAAGATTAATATTAACGTATTGTATACCAGCGGGAAATTCACATTTTCCGCTTTTTTTTGGCTCCATTCCTGAAAAATCCCCTATTTTTAGTGTCTTATCTTAATGCCTCTGAATAATTATTACCTGATTTTTACCGACTATTATTTTTTATCACAGGAAAAATTATTTATGTATGAAGAGACTTTTCACTTACCTATCCCTGCTGGCAATCATCGCCTTATTTGCAACATCCTGCGCAAGGGGCATTAGTCCTTATGAAGCAGCTAATGGCAAAGCCAAATGCAGCCGCTACATCCGGTAACTCTATTTTTTTTATTAACGCTGTATTGCGAATTCGTTGACGGAAGAACAGGCTTGTTCATCAAAATGGATTACCTTTACCGCATAAATTTTTAATTATGTTACTAAATCTTTTCAATTCAGTATTACTATTTTCGCTTCCGGGCGGTGGAGAGTGGATACTGATTATTTTGGTGGTATTACTGTTGTTTGGAGGTAAAAAAATTCCTGAATTGATGCGTGGCGTTGGTCGTGGCATTCGTGAATTTAACGATGCTAAAGATCACGTAAAAACTGAGATTGAAGAAGGAATGAAAGAAAAGACTACCACAACAACTACAACTACTGCTTCCAAGCAGGATGTTTCTCAGTAAATAGAACCAACAATAAATTTTTAACAGCCGAAGTGGGTTACTGCCAGTTGTAAATAAACAAACAGCAGTAACACCCTTCGGCATATGTATGCCATTAACTGCCGTTCAGAATAATTTTTTATGACTGCCTTTACTACCATTCCCCTTTATCAGCAGCAACTGCTGAACCAGGAAACAACCTGTACTGCTACCGTTCAGCACTATTTAAATAATATCAGTCAAAAGGCATCGCTAAATGCTTTTGTGGCGGTATACGAAGCTGAAGCCCTTGCTAAAGCAGCAGCGCTGGATGCAGACCGGTTATCTGGCAAACCTATAAAAAAGCTGCACGGAGTTGTAATTGCCATTAAAGATGTGATCTGTTATGCCAGCCATACCGTTACTGCTGCATCTGCTATATTAAAAGGGTTTGAATCTATCTACACAGCCACTGCGTTACAGTTTCTTCTAGATGAAGATGCAATAATTATAGGTAATTGTAATTGCGATGAGTTTGCCATGGGCAGCACCAATGAAAATTCAGTATACGGAAAAGTATTGAATGATGCCGACCCACAAAAGGTTCCCGGAGGTTCATCGGGCGGAAGCGCAGTAGCCGTTCAGGCTGATCTTTGTATGCTGAGCCTTGGAAGCGATACGGGCGGTTCTGTGAGGCAGCCTGCTAGTTTCTGTGGCATTATTGGAGTAAAACCTGGCTATGGACAAATCTCCCGCTATGGCTTACTGGCCTATGCTTCTTCTTTTGACCAGATTGGTGTGTTGGGAAAAGATATAGATGATGTGGCGTTAGTATTAGATATCATGTGCAGGGCAGATGAAAAAGACAGCACTATGGCAAGCAGCATCACTGATTGTTATCCATTACCGGCAGATGATACAAAAAAATATAAGTGCTGTTATTTTCCTGAAGCCATCAACCACCCTTCGCTGGACCCGGAAATAAAACAAGCCATGCGGCAACAGGTGGTTTCACTACAGTTGCAAGGCCATTTCGTTGAGCCAGTAACTTTCGATCTTATGGATTTTATCGTGCCTGCTTATTATGTACTAACCACAGCAGAAGCAAGCAGTAACCTTGCCCGCTATGATGGTGTAAGGTATGGTCATCAAAGTAAGCAGCCTGCCGCCAACCTTTCAGAATTTTACCTGAACAACCGCACCGAAGGTTTTGGCCTTGAAGTAAAGCGGCGCATCATGCTGGGTACTTTTGTGTTAAGTACTGGCTATTATGATGCATATTTCAGCAAAGCGCAGAAAATAAGGGCGATGCTGGTAGAAAAAATAAACGATATTTTCAGCTACTATGATGCTATCGTAATGCCTTCCAGCCCATCTACCGCTTTTGATGTTGGACAGGGTGATAGAGATCCAATTGCCATGTATCTTGCTGATATCTATACAGTTCTGGCCAACCTAACCGGCTCTGCAGCTATTTCAATACCGTTGTTTTCACACAGCAATAACATGCCGTTTGGCCTGCAGTTGATAGCAAACAAAGGAGAAGAGTTAACTTTGCTGTCTATTGCAAAAATGCTGATGCAGCCGCAAACTGCGGCAAAGGGCGTGGCAGTACAATGAAAAAAAAATTCACCATATTATTTTTTAGCTTGTTTTTGCTCTTTATAACAGGAGCAAGCGCACAAACAACAGCGCCAGTAGGGGCTACAAAGGATACTGTAATGGAGGACTCCATACAGGAAGACCAGATAATTGATGAAATAGTAGCTACTAAAAAACTACCTAAAGAAGAAAAAGTACAATACTTCAGCCAGCTTACCCGCTATGGTTTTAAGAACCTGTTCTCTAAATACAGTTATAACCCTAATATGCCTTATAGCAGCCAGGTAAATCCCTATGCTGAAAGCTATATGCAGGATTACCTTAAAAAACACAGTAAACAATTGCTGGGAATGAAGGACTGGGGGCTGCCATACTTTAACCTGATTGACAATATTTTTGCCCAGTATGGCTTGCCCAGGGAATTGAAGTACCTGGCAGTAATAGAAAGTAACCTGAGCGTGGGCGCTACCAGTTGGGTAGGCGCCAGCGGCCCGTGGCAGTTTATGCCTTACACGGCTCGTGAGTACGGCCTGGTGGTGAATGCAAATTTTGATGAACGCAGGGATTATATTAAAAGTACGCATGCGGCTGCCCGTTACCTGTTAACATTGTACAAGCAAATGCACGACTGGCTGTTGGTAATAGCTGCCTACAACGGAGGCCCTGGAAGAGTAAATACCGCTATCAGGAAAACCGGTAATCGTAATTTCTGGAACCTTCAATATTCCCTGCCGGAAGAAAGCAGGAACCATGTAAAGAAATTTATTGCCACACATTATGTAATGGAAGCCATGGACGGTAGTGCCAGCAGTGCTGCGTTCAACGCAGGTATGGCTACCTACAACCCTAGTGGCCAAAGCAGCCCCTATAATAAAAAACCTGTATTAACTGCTGCTGAAATGGAACTGGCAGAAAAAGAAATGCTGAGCGGAAAATATAATTCTGTAGTGATAGCAAAAAATATTACCATGGATATTGCCAGTTTCAACAGGTACAATCCTGGCTTTGATGCGCAGCTCGGTGCCGATGGTCAATATGAAATGATACTTCCTGGCGATAAAATGCAAGTATTCCTTGCCAACAAATACACGATCCTGAACGAAAGTGTGCAACTACTTCTGGGAGATAACGACATCCCCGTAAATAAGACAGTATACCCTCCCCGCTACAATAGCAAGCGTAAAAATTAGTGTAGTTACACTTTCACTTTAAATCTTGATCAGAAATAATGAATGGTCATGCTCAATAGTTTTCACGTAACTTCTTGCCTCGCCTGCAGATTCACCAAAATTTTGTTGGAGGCTATTAATTGCATTTCTAAATAAAAAGCTGGGAAAGTTTTTTTGGAAACTGACTCAGTACTGAGTTCGTAAATTAGTTTTGGATTTTAATAAAATCAATATTTCCAAACTGCTTTCTCTAAATGGCAGGTAATTTTAAAAATCATCCCTGCAATACCGTTCTGATGGCTGCAGCTTTTAGCAAAGTTTCCTCATATTCTTCTTCTGCATTGCTGTAAAATGTAATGCCGCCGCCCGCAGCAAATGACAAACTGTGCTGCCTTGCATTGTAAAATATACTCCTGATAACTACGTTAAAATCAAAATCTCCGGTAGGGGTTATGTAACCAATGGAGCCCGAAAACAAGCCCCTGGCCTGGCTTTCATACTGGTCTATCAATTCCATCACTCTTTTTTTGGGAGCGCCGGTCATAGAGCCCATCGGAAAAGTTGCTTTGATGGCGTCCGTCCAATGAATATTTTCGTCAAGTTCGCCTGTTACACTACTTATCATTTGGTGCACCTGCGGGAAACTATAAACGCCGAACAATTCCTCCACGTGAACGCTGCCTTCTTTGCACACTTTGCTCAGGTCGTTTCTTACAAGATCAACTATCATTACATTTTCACTTCGCTCTTTTGCACTGTTTAAAAGGTATTTCCTGCGTTCTTCATCCTCGTTGGCATTGTTGAGACTGCGTTGTCTTGTTCCTTTTATTGGTTGAGATAATAGCAATTGCCCTGTTTTTTTGAGATAACGTTCCGGGCTGGCACAAATGCAATACTGATCGTTGAGCTTATACAGTGCTGCAAAAGGATTGGGCGAAACATTCAGCAGATCCTTATAAACCTTCAGCGGATTTAACTTTATATTATTGGCGGAAAAATGATGGCAATAATTTATTTCGTAACAATCGCCCCGCTGTATATGAGCTCTTAATGCATCTACTGCCTGCAGGTAGGCAGTTTTTGATATTGCCGGAACTATCGCTACCAATTGCTTTTCCGTAGTTGCCTCCTCAATTGTTACACTATCAATTTCATTAAAAAACTCCTGTGCATCCAGGCCATCGCAGTCAATCAACAATTCTTTTCCTGACAACTGCAAAATGATAGCTGGCTCAAAAAAATAACCGCTGCCAAAGCCTGAATTATCTGGGTGGCGGGAGTTAAGCTTTTCGATGCCGTTCTTCAACTCATAGCCCAGGTGACCAAAGAGCCAGCTCTTTTTTTGTTCGTAAAATTCTTTTAAAGCTGTAAAGGCGGTACCAGGCTCAAGTGTAATAGACCTTTTAGTACCCATGGCAAGCAGGCAATCGAAATTGCTGTTTGCAGAATCGTAGCCTGCATTATCCAGTAAACAAAAAATGTTGAAACGGTTAGCCCGTTTCAACATTTTCTGCTTAAAAATATGATGGTCGTTTACTGTAAATCTTGTGGCTGTATTACTCACTTTATTTTTTAAAAATCATCGTCGTCATCATAGCTATCATCACCATCTGCATCATCAAACAATCCAAACTCTTTAAAGTCGTTGTCAATTTTCAGGTCATCATCATCAGATGATTTTTTTGATGCAGATTTTTTTGACGCCGATTTCGGAACATCAAACTCTTCAAAATCAGGATCCCAATCATCCCCCTCTTCTCCCTTTTCCCAATCATCTTCTATTTCTACATCATCATCGTCGTCGTCATCGTCAACAGACTTTTTCTTCTTTGATGCAGACTTGGTAGCTTTGGGTTTAAAGTCCTCATCGTCTTCAAAATCATCCTCGTCTTCTTCTGTTTTACTTTTAGAAGAAGCCTTCTTAGGAAGATCCTGCTTAGATGCAGCGCCCTTTGCAGTTGTCTTTTTTTCGTTGTTTGGTTTAGTAGCCATACTCAATAAATTAATACTGTAAAATTTCCACGAGTTTTTTAATTAGCCAAATATTTTGGTGTTTTTTTTATTAATTTTTTACACGGAAACGATCTGTTCCCTACCAGGCCCGTTGCTGATGTATTTTATTGGAACACCGAGGTAACCGTTCAGGAAATCGATATAACCTTTCATAGCTGCAGGCATTGCCTCGTAACTGTTTACGGTAGATATATCGGTTTTCCATCCTTCGAAAGTCTTATAGCCGGGTTCAATTTTTAACCGACTCATCTGGAAGGGAATGTAATTTTTCTCTTCCCCGTTTATCATGTATGTATCACAAACCTTCAATTCATCCAATCCATCCAGAATATCGGCTTTGGTCATAACTATCTGTGTAACACCATTTATCATGCATGCAAACTTTAACGCAATGCCATCAATCCAGCCACAACGGCGTGGCCTGCCAGTAGTACTTCCAAATTCATTTCCTGCGTTTCGCAAAAAGTCGCCGGTTTCATCCATCAACTCTGTAGGGAACGGGCCGCTACCCACCCTGGTGCAATAAGCTTTTGTGATCCCTATAACTTCTTTAATTTTTTGAGGTGCGATACCCAGCCCCGAACAAACCCCGGCACTAATGGTGCTGCTGCTGGTAACGAATGGGAAAGTGCCAAAATCAACATCCAGCATGCTTCCCTGCGCACCTTCCGCCAATACCTTATTGCCCTGGCTGATCTTATCATTTAGGAAATATTCACCATTCACAATTTTGAACTCACGCAGGAAATCAAGCGCCTCAAAAAACTCTTCTTCCCAGTTGGTAATATCTTCCTGGAAATTAAAATTATCCAGCAAGCGTTGGTGCTTCATGCGAAGTTTAATGTACTGTGTGGTAAAATTCTTATCAAGCAAATCACCTACCCTCAGGCCGTTACGGCCTGTCTTATCCATGTAAGTAGGCCCGATGCCTTTTAACGTGCTGCCAATTTTTTCCATGCCTTTAGATAATTCACTTGCCTTATCTAGTGCACGGTGTGTGGGCAATATAAGGTGTGCACGCTCACTAATAAAAAGGTTTTTGCGGTAATCAACCCCAAAACCTGCTACCGCTTCACATTCTCTTTTTAAAGTAACTGCATCTAGTACAACACCACTTCCTATAAGGTTTGTTTTTTCTTCATGAAAAATACCACTCGGTATCTGGTGCAATACTATTTTCTTATCGTCAACGTAAAGGGTGTGGCCTGCATTGGGGCCACCCTGGAACCTTGCTATAACATCGTAATTTTTTGCAAAAAAATCTACAATCTTTCCTTTTCCCTCATCACCCCACTGTAACCCAAGAATAACGTCAACCATTATTTATTTTTTTTTGAATGAATGCTTCATTACTAAACAAGGAACGAAATTAAAAGTAATTATTACAACCACCTAATGAGATTCTTTTTTATTATTCAACAAAAATCTTTACCTAAGCTCAAGCTTATAAACGTAGTGGCTGCTGCTATATTGTAACTTAACTCAGCCCTGGTGCCTGCTGCCATTCTGCACATCAAAAACGTGCAATAACTGCGGAAAAATAGCATCCATCGTTTCCTTAACCGCTGCAGGAGCGCCCGGTAAGGTTAGCAGTAGTGTTTCCTTCATAAAACCACATATACCGCGGGACAGCATGGCAAAGGGCATACGTTGCTGGCCATACTGCCTGGCTATTTCCATTACACCCGGTATATGCCTTGTTATCAGAGGTTCCAGGGCATCTGGTGTAATATCTCGCTTGCTTAAACCTGTACCACCCGTGAACACCACCAGTTCTATTCCTGCGGCTGCCAGCATCCTTGCTGTGTCCTGCACGGCTGCTACCTCGTCAGCTATCACACGATATTCTACATTTTCCATTCCTAATTGCTGCAGCCTGTCAAGGATTAACTTACCAGACACATCCTCGCTCTTACGGCTTGCTACCGAATCTGAGCAAACTACTACTGCGGCCCGCAGTTCTGATGGTGCTGATTTTTCACGATCTGACTTCCCCCCTTTTTTACTATCAAGTTTTATTTGCCCGATGCTAACATGCTTGTCGATAGGCTTTAGCATATCATACATCGTTAAAGCTGTTATCGCTGCACCATGCATAGCTTCTACTTCTACGCCAGTTTTATATATCGTGTGCACTTCTACCCTGATGATTACCTGCAGTTCATTGATCTCGTAAGTAATGCCCGCAAACTCTACCGGCAAAGGATGGCAATCGGGAATAACATCACTGGTTTTTTTGATGGCAAGCAGGCCTGCTGCTCTTGAGAATTCAAACACATCTCCCTTAGGTACCGTTCTATCCCGGATTGCCTGTATGGTGGATGGATCGGAAACCTGTAAAATAGCTGAAGCTATAGCCTGCCTTAAGCTGTATGTTTTATGTGTAATATTTACCATGGTTATTTATTCGTTTTCCATTGTGAACTGTCATCTTCAAAAAGCTCTTGCCCCCATACAGGTAAGCCCGCCTTAATTTTTTCCACCATTGCTTCACAGGCATCAAAAGCTGTTTTGCGGTGCTTTGAAGATGCAAACACAAATAAACAGATTTCTCCCGCTGCTACTTTGCCGATGCTTTGGTATACATGCAAACAGGTAAGATCATATTCAGCAAAAATGCTTTCCCGCATTTCATGATATTCCTGTAATGCCATTGCTTCGTAGCTGCTGTAATTGATGGCAACCACTTTATTACCGTTTATCTCGTCGGCCCTTACCTGCCCCAAAAATATATTGTGGGCACCAATTTCTTTTTTACTGTTATGCTGCTGAATACTTTCGGCAATAAAGGAAGGTTGAATGGGACCCTCAATAAAAATGGACTTGATCTTCTTTTCCATATTCATTAAACTGAAGTGATTTTTTTTAAATTAATAATACCATGTTGCAGGTTCAGTATCTGTATGGTTGAACTAAAATGTGCAACCAGTAAAGCAGCGGCCTGCCTGCTTCTTACCCCTGTCTGACAAATAGTGATGATGGTTTTGTAACTTTTTAACTCATCAAAAAATTTGGGCAACTGGGATAGTGACAATTGTTTGCTGTTGGGAAAATCGCAAGGCGGCATTTCCCCTGGCTCCCGCACATCTAATACCAACACATGCTTGTTTTGTATCATTGAAAAAAATTGTGCTTCGTCAATCCCTGGTAGCAGGTCAGTTTTGTTGCACAGAACATCATAGTCTGTCTCCATAAACGCTGCTGCATTTGCAGGCAGCAATTGCTTTGCTTCTTTTTGTGCAGAAAGCGCAAGCTCGTATTGCTGATTATTCCATGCATTGTAGAGCAACATTTTATTCAGCATCGGTTTGCCGGTACCCGTAATTAATTTTATCAACTCATTTGCCATCATAGTACCAATGATGCCAGGCAAAGGACCTGGTACGCCTGCTTCGGCACAATTTAAAACCGTTCCTGCGGATGGCGGTTGCGGAAATAGATCCCGATAATTTACAGCATCTGTACCAGCATTGAAGATAGCCAACTGCCCTTCCCACTGGGAGACAGCTCCAAATACCAATGGCTTACCAAGCAACACACATGCATCGTTTACGAGGTACCGTGTGGCAAAATTATCTGATGCGTCTGCAACAATATCATAGTTTTTTATTATTTCCAGTGCATTTTTAGATGTAACCCGTTTTGTATGCTGATGGATTTCTACATCCGGGTTGAGTGCTTGTAATTTTTCTGCCGCCACCTGCACTTTAGCTTTGCCAATATCGGCCATGCTGTATAAAGGCTGGCGGTGCAGGTTTGATAATGCCACCACATCATCATCAGCAATACCAATACAGCCTGCTCCTGCTGCTGCCAGGTATTGCAACAGTGGGCAACCGAGGCCACCGGCGCCTACCACTAATATGGAAGCAGCCCGCAGTTTATCCTGGGCTGTATCACCAAAATTTTTCAATATTATTTGCCGGTGATAGCGTTCGTATGAAGATGCTTCGCTCATATTATCCTCCGGAATAGGGCGGCAACAAAGCCACCGTACAGTTTTCGGTTAGCGGGGTATTTTCTGTTACCAGTTTTTTGTCAACTGCCAGCATGAAAGAAGTGTCTTCAAGCACCGGGTACTGCTGCTTCAGCAACTTAATCAAGGTTGCTGTATCCTCAGCACGGGGAACAGTTATCTCCCCCAACGTTTCTTTCAATTGACCGAATAATACCAGGTTTATCATGATTGCTTCTTTATCGTTTATTCACAAATATATTGCCGACGTAACTTCTCATGCATTAGTAAAAAGTAATTTAAATGCGGCCATCATCAAAACAATTGCCAGCAGCTTTACCAGTAATTGTTTCTTAAACTGTAATGCCCCCAGGTAAGCGCCCAACAAACCACCGCAAAATGCTATGGCTACCCAACTCAGCATCCACTGGTTAAACTGGATGCCTTTTGTAAACTGGCCTGCCAGGCCAGACAGTGAATTTACAAAAATAAACAGCGCACTAATGCCTGCAGCCTTTTTAATATCCGTCCATTGAAGGAGTAGTAACACAGGTGTAAGAATTATTCCACCGCCAATACCTATTAACCCTGATAAAAAACCGATGGCAGCGCCAATAACCAACGACCATTTAAAAGATACTTCCCGGTTTTGGGTAGCAGTACTATTGGCAAAAAAAAGAAATCTTACTACAGGCACCAGCAACAAAACCCCCAATACTTTTTTATACAACAAGGCATCAACTGTTATCAATCCACCCAAAAATGCAAACGGAACGGAGGCCAGTGCAAAAGGCAAAAATATTTTCCAGCTAAAATGTCCGGCCCTGTAAAACTGTATGAAGGCCACCAGCGATACAAATATATTCAGCAGCAATGCGGTGGGTTTCATCAGGATTGGTGCCACACCAAATACTGCCATCAGCGCAAGATATCCGCTAGCGCCACCATGACCTACGGATGCATATAACAAGGCTACCACAAACAACAATACATACAATAGAAGCACGCTATCCATCAACAAATTTATTGGGGTAATAAATGAATTTGCACCAGCATGCCGGCATCACAGTTGGTTATTTTTTCATCCAATTGCAACAGGCAATTGGCGATGGCAAAGGAACGCATCCGGTAAGACTCCTGTGCATCCAATATGCTTACCGCCTCACCATCATACCAACCTTTCAGGAACTGGGTCAGGCTGTTTTTTTTATGATGGGCTTCCTTCAACGGGCATTCAATTGTTTGGAGGGTAAGTTTGCGGTGGCAAAATATTTCCAGCGCCTGAAGCACATAGATGTAAAAACAGCTAAGCACAGACGCAGGATTTCCCGGCAACCCAAACAGCATAACATTATTTTTTTTGCCAACATACAATGGCTTGCCGGGCCGTTGTTTTACTTTGTGAAAAAGTGTGAGCACTCCATTATTTTCGGCCGCAGGCAAAACGAAATCATAGTTACCCACGCTAACACCACCCGTTAGCAAAACAATATCACTCTGCTCAATTGCTGTTGCCATTATGGTCGACAACTGCTGCAGGTTGTCGGGTGCTCTGATAATATTAATTGCTGGAATATTGCATTGTTGCAATGCTGCTTGTAATGCTGCCCCATTGGATTCAAATACTTTGCCATATTGCAAAGCGCTGCCGGGTGCCTGTAGTTCATTGCCTGTTATTATAATGCTGATGACGGGATCTGGAAAAACAGCTACTTCGTGTACACCAATACCTGCCAAAAAACCTATCGCTGCAGGACTGAGTACACTACCCGCAGGTAATGCGTTTGCTCCTGATGCAATCTCTGAGCCTGCAGGCCGTACGTTAGTGCCTTGCTGCAATGTTGTATCCTGCACATATAAAGACTGCTGATTAACCTGAACTTTTTCCTGCATCACCACGGTATCGCTCCCGGCAGGTAGGGCTGCACCTGTAAAAATCCTTACTGCCTGGCCCGGTAATAATTTATTGTTGGTAGTTGATCCCGCCGGTACTTCTCCGTTGATGGTTAATGCTACATCCTGCTGAAGATCGCTAAAACGGAATGCATACCCATCCATAGCAGACTGCGGGTAAGCCGGTATTGAATATGTTGCAAAAACATCACTAGCCAAAATCTTCCCTGCTGCATTTACCAACAGCTCCTTAACCGGAGCCGGGGAAAATGCGTGATGCTTTATAATTTTTATTGCTTCGCTTACTGTTATCATTTTTAGCCTCCTATACTGATCATACTTCTGTTGAATATTTCGCCGGGTTGGATATTATTGAAATCGGTGCTGAACTGCCCTCCCAATTCTTTTGCTTTGCTTTTAATACAGGACTCAATTAACGGCATTACATCCTGCCCATTCCGGAGTGCAGTAAGTAAATCTGTTTCCTGCCGGGAAAATAGACAGTTTTTCATTTTGCCATCTGCGGTTAACCTTAGCCGGTTGCAACTGCCGCAAAAATTTGAAGTGATGGTGCTGATAATAGCAAAAGTGCCAGCATGGCCAGAGACATTATATTTCTTTGCAGTATCATGTGCAGCATCTGGTAATTTCCGCCAGTTGAATTGTTGCGACACGGTGTCTAAAATTTCCTGCATACTCACCAGCTTATCGTTTTTCCAGTTGTTGCCATCAAATGGCATGAACTCTATAAAACGAATATGAACGGGTACATCTTTCGTCCAGCGGATAAAGGCGTTGACCTCGTTATCATTGATACCCTTCATCAGCACCACATTTATTTTAACGTGAAAATTATGCTGAAGTAACCATTGAATATTATCCATCACCAGGTCAAACTGCCTACGCCGGGTAATCATTTCGAAACGAACGGGATCAAGTGTATCGAGGCTCACATTTACGGAGCGAATACCTGATTCCCTGAAAACTTCTTTAAATAAATGCAGCCGGGTAGCGTTAGTAGTAAGCGTTAGTTCAACCGGCAAGCTGGCCAACGCCATAATAATTTCTGCTGCATCTTTACGAATGAGTGGTTCGCCGCCTGTTAACCTGATCTTGGTTACACCCATCTTTACAAATGTTGTTGCTAAGGATACAATTTCCGACAACTGCATCAGCTTTGCTGCCGGGGTGGACTGGTAATCTTCTTCAGGCATACAATAGAAACAACGCAGGTTGCAACTGTCAGTTAGAGAAATCCGCAAATAATCATGTACCCTGTTAAATGAATCAACAATCATCGGTTAATTTTTCAATGCCACAAACACATGGGTTGTGCTCACAAATGTACCGATAAACAAGGCGCCTTGCTGATTAATGCATCAAACAATGATGCTAACATGGTATTTCAACACAAAAATATAATGGGTATCTTTAAAGAAATGATCACCATAAAATTTATACACAATGGAAAACAAGTATAATGAAGCTACCCCACTACGCCCGGAAGGCGACCGGGTACTGAATGCCCCGTTGGTAGAAATGGATTTGAACCAGTTTATATCGCAGGTAAAAGAAGAAGCTACCTGGGCCGATAGCGATAAAAATTCCATTACCATATTTAAATCAGCTAAGCTTACCATCGTACTGATAGGCCTTCATAAAGATGCTGAATTAAAGACTCATACTGCCGACGGAGACATAACGGTGCAGGTGCTGGAGGGGAAGATCCAGTTCTTTACTGAAGCGCAAAATACCTATTTGCAAAAAGGCCAGATGATTGCGCTTCATGCCAATATACCGCACAGCGTATTGGCCAAGGAAGAAAGTTTTTTCCTGCTTACAAAATTCAGCGCTTAGATTTAAGGGTAGCCTGTAAAAACAACAAACCCCGGCATAACCGGGGTTTGTAATAAGGGAAAACATTTTATTTTAAGCTACCTTAAGCAGACTTAATTTACTCAGGTTAAACTTACGCTGAGCATACTCCATCGTTACTTCAAAAGATTTTACTTTTTGGCTTGGCAGGTCGAACATTGCGTCGGTTAAAATGCTTTCGCAAATGCTGCGTAGGCCTCTTGCACCCAATTTGTACTCCAGGGCTTTCTCCACCATAAAATCATATACTTCCGGTTCAAAGCTCAGGGCTATGCCTTCAATTTCGAACAGGCGGGTAAACTGCTTTATCAAAGAGTTTTTAGGCTCTGTGAGGATTAGTCTTAATGTTTCTGCATCCAGCGGGTTCAGGTAAGTAACCACAGGTAAACGACCCAGTAATTCCGGTATCAGGCCAAAATGTTTCAGGTCAACCGCATTTACAAACTGCAACAAGTTGTTGTGCTGGTATTCCTGCAATTCCTTGTTTACATTAAAGCCAATGGCATTGGTGTTAACCCTGCGGGCAATGATGCGATCAATACCATCGAATGCGCCGCCGCATATGAACAATATATTCTGCGTATTTATTTTGATAAGCTTCTGCTCAGGGTGCTTGCGACCGCCTTGTGGTGGCACCAACACTTCGCTACCTTCCAGCAACTTCAGCAACCCCTGCTGCACGCCTTCTCCACTTACATCCCGGGTGATGGACGGATTGTCGCTCTTGCGGGCAATCTTATCAATTTCATCAATATAAACAATGCCTTTTTCCGCCGCCTGCACATCGTAATTACAAGCCTGCAGCAAACGGGTTAACATACTCTCTACGTCTTCTCCTACATAACCTGCTTCTGTAAATACGGTAGCATCTACTATGGCGAAAGGTACATTCAGCATGCGGGCAATTGACTTGGCCAGCAGGGTTTTACCTGTACCAGTTTCACCCACCATGATGATATTACTTTTTTCAATCTCCACCTCATTGTCAGATGGCTTGATATTCAGCCTCTTGTAGTGATTATAAACTGCAACCGCTAATATTTTCTTGGCATCATCTTGCCCGATTACATATTCTGCAAGGAATTTCTTAATATCAACAGGTTTACGAACAGACAGTTTCTGGCCGGCAGACGCCGGGTGTTTTGATTCAATATTAGTGGTTAGTTCCTGCGAAATAATCTCCTGCGCATGTTCTACACAGTTCTCGCAGATATGCCCGTCCTGCCCCGCAATCAGGATCTTAACTTCATCCCGGCTGCGACCGCAAAAAGAACAATGTAATACTTGTTGTTTAGCCATTTTAATAGTTGTTTTAAGCGCCTGCTCCTTGCCTTTGCCTCGCCTGCAAAGATAGCCAAGCTTTCATAGATTCTCTAACAAAGACAAGCTAAATTGGGCAAAAGATGCATGAACCGGCGGTAAATGACACTGCAAATGCCCCTCCGGAACATTTGCAGTATCATTTTAGTTTATTTTCTTCTGTTATTACTGTTAACCCTTCTCCATCACCCCATCTACAATACCATATTTAATGGATTCCTGCGCATCCATCCAGTAATCCCGGTCAAAATCTTTCATCACTTTTTCGTAGGTCTGGCCACAGTTCTCTGCCAGGATTTTTGCTCCAAGCTCTTTAGCCTTCCTTATCTGCACCGCCATAATTTCCAGGTCGGCACTGGTACCACGACCACCACCGCTGGGCTGGTGAATCATTACCTCGCCATGTTTGTAAATGAACCGGCGGCCCTTGTCACCACCGCTAAGCAGTATGCTGCCCATGCTTGCCGCCATACCCATACAAATAGTGCTAACGGGCGAGCTGATCATTTGCATGGTATCGTAAATAACCATGCCACTAGTAATAATTCCACCGGGGCTGTTAATATAAAAGGTGATCTCTTTACCTGGATCAAGGGCCTCCAGGTACATCAGCCTGTCGGTGATGTCTTTGGCTGTTTTATCATCTACAGCACCCCATAAAAATATTTTCCGCTGTTCAATAAATTTTTTGTCGAACATCCAGCCGCTCATCATCTTTTCCATCGGATTATCCGGTGATGCGGGCATGTCTTCTTCCTCTTCCAGTTTAATGTTTTTGTTATATAAATTCATAAAATGATGTTTGTATTTGTGATGTATGATTTGATCTTTCAGCGCTCTTGCTTAGTCTTTCTTTGCTTTCTTTGGATTCATCAGCAGCACCTCATCCACCAGGCCATATTCCTTGGCTTCGGCGGCTGTCATCCACTTATCACGATCGCAATCTTCCTGAATTTTTTCTACTGTTTGCCCTGTATGATGAGCGATGATATCGTACAATTCTCTCTTCAGTTTCCGCACTTCATTTACGGTGATCTCTATATCTGATGCCTGACCCACAGCACCCGCACTAGGCTGATGCATCATGATGCGGCTATGCTTTAGCGCTGTTCTTTTACCCGGTGATCCTGCACACATCAGTACCTGTGCCATGCTGGCAGCAATACCGGTACATATAGTAGCAATATCAGGGCTAATAAACTGCATGGTATCATACATACCGAGGCCGGCATATACACTACCGCCGGGGCTGTTGATGTACATCTGGATATCTTTGGTGCGATCGGTACTTTCCAGGAATAGTAACTGTGCGGTTACAATATTTGCTACTTCGTCGCTAATGGGATAACCCAGAAAAATGATCCTGTCCATCATCAGCCTGCTGTAAACGTCCATTACAGCAACGTTCATCGGGCGTTCTTCGATAATGTTTGGTGTTAAACCCGTAACGTTTCCTACATTTCCCAAAGAAGGAATTGCAGCAATTGCGTTGGGCACACTATGCTTCATATAGCCATCCAGCGTGTTACTGCTGATGCCCTGGTGTTTTATAGCGTATTTTTCAAACTCTTTTCCAAAATTCATTTTATTTATTTAAATGTGTTATAATTCAATTTATGTTGCAATATAAGGTTTCGTGGCAGTTAATTGTTCAGCGTTACTGATGCAAAAACAATTATTTATCGTGAACAATTTTTGCTTTACGGCAAGGAGCACCGATTATTAATCACGGCTTCTGCTCTGGTATATTAATATGTATTGCACCAACATGGCAATAGACGCAAGTGCTGCCACCACATAGGTGAGGGCCGCCCACTTCAACGCATCCGTAGCTTTTTTCTTTTCTGCAGGAATAGTGATGTTTGCCGAATCAAGCCACTTCAATGCACGTGCAGATGCATCAAATTCTACAGGTAACGTAATGACGGTAAATAACGTTGTAATAGCGAATAACACAATACCTGCAAGCAGGATATTGGGGTTACCACCGCCGAAGCCCATGAAACCTAGCCCGGCAATTATTACCCATTGAGATAGTGTACTGCTCACCTGCACGGCAGGTACCAATTTACTTCTTACCATGAGCATGCTATAAGCGGTAGCATGTTGCACAGCGTGCCCGCATTCGTGTGCGGCTACTGCAGCGGCTGCTACGCTATGGCCATTGTATACATCCTTACTTAAATTAACCGTTTTGTTCACCGGGTTGTAATGGTCCGTCAACTGCCCTTCAACAGCTGTTACGCTAACATCATATATCCCATTATCCCGCAGCATTTTTTCAGCTATTTCTTTGCCGCTTAAACCGCTGCTGGTAGGCACATGGCTGTACTCCTTAAATTTACTTTTTAAGCGGCTCTGTACTGCTATTCCCAGCAGCATAAAAATAACCGACACCACTATAATTCCTATCGTCATTAATTAATATTTACTCCTTGAAATGCAAAAAGCATTCCTTTTGATTTACACTGACAAAATAGCGTAAAAGAAGCCACAAAAAATAAAAGCTGCTCCGGGGAGCAGCTTGGGTAATTATTAGAGAAATTGATTATTAATTTTTAACCAGTACCTGGCTGCCAGTTCTGATACCATCTGCATATAACTCGAAATTATATACACCGGCAGGTATATCCTGCAAGCCATCCATTACCAGTAAATTGGTTCCGGTGCGGGCCGTGTATCGTGCCGATTTGATAGCCCTGCCGGTCATATCGCTGATCCTGACATTAAGGGTGGCTTGTTTGGGCGATTCGTAAGTGAAACTAACAGATTGCATAAAAGGATTAGGTGCTACTGCTGTAATAACTGTTTCCGATGATGAACGAACGATTACCACCCTGCTATACTTGAAAGCAGCCGTATTGTTGTCCTTTATCTTTAAGCGATAATACCACACCGCACCTGCTGCACTCTCATCAGTATAAGTGTAATGTTGGGCCACCTGGCTGTTACCTGCTGCTTTTACGGTAGCAATTGTTTTAAAGTCGGAAGTATTGCTGCTTCTTTCTATCTCATAGTTTTGTATCCCTTGCTCGTAACCAGTAGACCAGGTAATTAATACCCCGTTGTGTTGCCTTCCTGCTGTAAAGGATACCAGGTTCAGGGGCAAAAGTCCGGTTACCACTATGGAAGCATCTGTTGTAGAAAAACAGCTTCCACCAGAATATGCCATCAACTTTACGGGGTAAGTGCCCGGCTGGTTAAATGTATTAGTGGTTACAGTAGTAGATGACCCGTTGCCGAAAGAAGCAGGGCTAAGGTTGCTGTTTCCAGTTTCATCAGTAATAATATAATAGACTCCAGGCTGCGAAGCAATTGTATAAGTAACACTTTCTCCTATACCTATAACTGCATTTTGTGGACTGAACACCGGTTGTGCAGGTGTTTGACACTTAACTTGTTGGGTATAGCCGCAATGCGCATCTTCACTTTGGGAAGGAGATGTAGTACCTACCGTTAGATTTGCGCCGGGTTTAAGCTGACTGGAAATTCCTGTGTTTACGGGTATGGTCCACACAGAGTCAGATATCGTTGTATTCCCAATGGCAACATTATCTTGATATAGCGTAACATTTGTATTTGGCGAAATAGCCGTCATGATTCCGCTCACTGATGCGGCAGTTTGGTAAACCGGCCCATTTATAGTGCCGCACTTTGTGCCATTGCTTTGGGCAAAAGCAGTTCCGCTAAAGAAATATGAAGCAAAAAAACATAGTGTAAAAATTTTCGATTTCATCAGAATTTAGTTTGAACTATAAACGCCTATTAACCCTCCTTAGTATTTTTTCTAAGTGCTATTTAGGAATCTGCTTTTTCCATAGGTATAATTACGGCACCCATCTACAAAGACGGTCGTTTGGTCGAAAAAAAAGGCGAAAAAAAAGAGCGAAAAATTTTCGCTCTTACACAATATGTTGAAATGAACAATCTATTTGTACTGTCCTGTAAGTCCTGAAACCAGTTCCACCATTTGCTTCAGACCATCTTCCGGCAGGTTACCTTTCTTAAATTCGGCCAGCACATGTGGTAATTTGTTTTCCATTTCCAGTAAGAAATGATCTTCAAATGCCTTTACATTCTTAACAGCTACTTCTCTCAGCAATCCTTGTGTACCAAGGTAAATGATTGCTACCTGCTTTTCTACTGCGAAAGGGGTGTACTGCGGTTGCTTAAGTATTTCTACGTTACGGGCTCCCTTATCAATTACGTTCTTTGTAGCAGCATCCAGGTCGCCACCAAATTTAGAGAACGCTTCCAACTCCCGGTAAAGGGCCTGGTCAAGCTTCAAGGTACCGGCAACTTTCTTCATTGATTTGATCTGTGCATTACCACCCACACGGCTAACGGAGATACCTACGTTAATAGCGGGACGAATACCAGCGTTGAAGAGATTACCCTCCAGGAATATCTGTCCGTCAGTAATAGAGATAACGTTTGTTGGAATATAAGCCGATACGTCACTTGCCTGCGTTTCAATGATTGGCAACGCCGTTAAAGAGCCACCACCTTTTACCAGGTGCCTGATAGACTCTGGCAGATCATTCATTTGTTGTGCAATCTCATCTTTTGAAACCACTTTCGCAGCTCTTTCCAGCAAACGACTGTGCAGGTAGAATACGTCACCAGGATATGCTTCACGGCCCGGAGGACGACGCAACAAAAGAGATACCTCACGGTATGCAACCGCTTGCTTACTCAGGTCATCAAAAATGATCAATGCAGGACGACCGGTATCACGGAAAAACTCCCCGATAGCGGCACCGGCGAATGGTGCATAGAACTGTAACGGTGCGGGTTCAGATGCAGAAGCCGCCACAATGGTAGTGTACTCCATAGCACCATACTCTTCCAGGGTCTTCATGATACCTGCAATGGTAGATGCTTTCTGGCCAATTGCCACATATATACAGTAAACAGGCTTACCTGCTGCAAAAAATTCTTTTTGGTTGATGATGGTATCCACCGCAATAGCCGTTTTACCGGTTTGGCGGTCACCAATAATCAATTCACGCTGGCCACGGCCAATAGGAATCATCGCATCAATGGCTTTGATACCAGTTTGCAGCGGTTCTTTTACCGGCTCACGAAAAATTACACCAGGTGCTTTACGCTCCAGGGGCATTTCGTACAGTTCACCGGTTATTGGGCCCTTACCATCAATGGGCTCACCCAGAGTATTAATTACACGGCCGCACATACCTTCACCCACATTGATAGAGGCGATTTTATTGGTACGTTTAACTTTATCTCCTTCTTTTATCTCGCTGCTGTCACCCATCAATACCACACCCACATTATCTTCCTCCAGGTTCAGTGCAATGGCTTTTACGCCATTATCAAACTCCACAAGTTCGCCAGAGCGAACATTATTTAAACCATATATACGGGCAATACCATCACCCACCTGCAATACAGTACCTACTTCTTCAAGGTCTGCAGAAGCATTAAAGTTGCTTAACTGCTGGCGAAGGATCGCCGAAATTTCGTCTGGTTTAATTTCTACCATAAAAATGATGTTTTTATTGTTTTGTAACCCTGTGCAAATATTTCGCAAAACCCTTTGAATAGGAGCTTTTAACTGAGTTCTTATTGTTGATTATTCAATTAAAAAACTATTGAATATGCTGCCATTATTCACATGGTCGTTTTTCAGGCTGCAAAGGTAGGGAAGCAGTAGGGAATAGCAAAAAAACACTTGAACTTAAATGAGAATTTTACCAGACATTTTTCTGGCAGCAGGCATGAGCTGATACATTAATTATAAATTACTGAGCTAAACTTTTTTCAAAAATGAACTGATTGATATAAGTTCCCGTATACTATTATTAAAAGAAAGGCAGATGGTAGGTAACAAAATGTACACATTAATAAGAGAAGTTGTAATTTCAACCTCTGAAAACACCAGTTGCCTACTTTTTACCTAACCAAAACAGTTAACTGCTACATTCATTTTGCCGAAACGCTCAACTAAAAAATTATTTATCAAGCCATGCACCGGAAAATAATTATGCCCGGGAGCTAGCCAAAGCCAATCAGAACAATGAAAAAAATTTCTATCCTCAGTTTACTGCTCTGTGCCTTATTGGGTGCCTTTGCACAAGACCTTAACAAAAATGCTGCATTAGATCTCGTAAAGAATAATGCAAAAGCACTTGGCCTTACCGAAGAAGGAATTTCAGCCAGTATAGTGTCCAGCGCCTACAATAATGACATTGCAGGAACACAAATGGTTTATTTACTACAGGGATACAAAGGTTTGCCCGTGTACAACAAATTGCAGACACTGGCTTTTAAGAATGGCAAATTGTTATCTGCTACAGGCGACTGGATCAAAAATATCCAGGAATTGAATGCAGGAGCTAGTGCGCAACCATCCGTAACCGCCGAGGCTGCTGTAAAGACTGCAATGGCCAAAAAGAATGTTTTTCCTGCAATAACAGGGGCTTCCCGGCCGGTAAACGGCCTTCAAAAGCAGGAATTTGGCAAAATGGATGTAAGCCTGGAAAATGTAACTGCAGAACTGATGTGGGTACCGGTTAATAACGGCAAATCAGTTGAACTGGCATGGCAGGTATTTTTTGTACCTAAAACTTCTTCTGACTACTGGCTGATACGTGTAGATGCCAATACTAACGCTGTACTGGGAGAAACAAACCTTACGGTTTATTGCAATTTTGACAGTAAAGAAAAGCATAGTCATAGTGATGATTGTACGGTGCCATCTAATCCGGGAACTGAAAATAGGAACAAGGCAGTTTTAGAAAGCCCGCAAATTGTAAACAACGCTCAGTACCGGGTAATCCCTTTCCCCGCAGAAAGTCCAAAACATAATAATGGTATTCCGGCCCTGGTATCTAACCCCTGGAATGCTGCTCCAAATAACGCTACTACTTTAAAATGGCATAGTGACGGTACGTTAGATTATAATTACACAAGGGGTAATAACGTGTGGGCTTACCAAGACAGGTTAAAAACTAACACGCCCACGGTGGCAGCATCAGCAACCAGTACTACAAGTCCTGATCCGCTTACTTTTAACTTCATACCGGATTTCACAAGCGCTCCAACAATCACCTCACCTCAGCAAAACCAACAGTTTAATATTACCAACCTTTTTTACTGGAATAATGTGACGCATGATGTGCTTTATCAATATGGTTTTACAGAAGCTGCAGGTAACTTCCAGGCAAGTAACCTTGGGCGTGGCGGCGTAGGTAACGATTATGTGTTGGCGGAAGCACAGGATGGCAACGGAACAAATAATGCCAACTTTTCTACACCGGCCGATGGTGGCCGCCCCCGTATGCAGATGTACCTGTGGGACGGACCCGCCAAAACAGAAGTGAATTCCCCCTCATCGATTGCCGGAACTTATGAGTCCATAGAGGGTGTCTTCAGTACTGCTAACCGCCTTCTTTCCGTAGGTCCGGTTACTGCACAATTAGTATATTATATTGACTCTATTACACCCACGAATGATGCCTGCACACAGGCATCTAATTCGGCAGCGCTCGCAGGTAAAATAGCGCTTATCAACAGAAATACATGCTCTTTTGTCATAAAGGTTAAAAATGCCCAATTAGCGGGTGCAGTGGGTGTTATAATGGTAAATAATGTGGCAGGTGCACCAATTGCAATGGGTGGTACTGACAATACCATCACTATTCCTGCGGTTATGATATCCCAGGCAAACGGTGCCATCCTTGCTGGCCAACTTGCGAATAATGTAAATGTCACCCTTTCTGCAGTAGGATTTGATGGTGATGTGGACAATGGTATCATTGTTCATGAATATGCGCACGGAATCAGCAACAGGCTTACCGGCGGACCAGCAGCAGCAGGCTGCTTGAGTAATGGGGAGCAGGCGGGCGAAGGATGGAGCGATTATTATGCACTCATGCTTACCCAGGATTGGGCAAGTTCTAATGTGAATTCCGGGTTTACCAGTCCAAGAAGTATAGGCACATACGCTATTGGAGAAACACCAGCCGGGCTTGGTATACGTTCTCAAAGGTACAGCACTGATTTCACCGTAAATAACCTTGTTTATCTTAATACACTACCGGGAACAGGTTTACAACATTCCCGTGGCGAAATCTGGGCCGCAACACTATGGGATATGACCTGGAATATTATCCAGCAAGCAAACAGCATAACTCCGGATATTTATAATGCCAGTGGTACTGGTGGAAATATTATCGCACTTAAACTGGTAACAGAAGGTTTAAAACTGCAACCTTGCAGCCCGGGTTTTATTGATGGCAGAGATGCGATCTTAAAAGCAGACCAGATCCTATATAATGGTCAATACAGTTGTGCTATCAGGGAAGCATTCCGCCGGAGAGGCATGGGTTTTTATGCTTCGCAAGGTGATGGAAACCTTACAAATGATCAGGTGTCAGATTACTCTCCTTTTATCAATTTCACCATAAAACCAAGTGTTACCCAGGCGCTGGAAGGCGCTAACATCACCTACACTCACACGATCAATACATGCAGCGCTTTAAGCAATTACATTATCAGGGATACCCTTCCCAGCAATGTAACTTATGTATCTGGTGGTACTTATGATGCTGCAACCCGTGTAGTAAGCTTTGCAGTAAACCTGGCTTCAGCAGGAGCCCAGACCTATGCATTCACAGTTTCAGTAAATGCCGGCAGCTACTATGCACCCACAACCTACCTGAGTGAAACCGTACCAACCACTACTTTCCCAACTACGCTAACGCAGGCTTCTACCAGCGCTACAACGTGGACAGTTAGTTCTGCTCAAAGTCACAGCGCACCAAACTCAATGTTTAGCGGTAATGCAATTGTGATTTCAGATGAAACGCTGACCACAACAACTGCAATTACTTTAGGAACCAAACAATCTTCCCTTTCTTTCTGGCATTTGTACGACACAGAGGCCAAATACGATGGTGGTGTGATTGAAATAAGCACAGATAATGGCACTACATGGTCAGATCTTGGTGAAAAAATATCTGCAGGTTACTACAACGGTACAATGGATGCGGCTACGGGAACACCAATTGCCGGACGTAAAGCATACACAGGTACCATTACAAGTTTCATTAAAACAGAAGTAAATCTTAGTTCGTACGCAGGTATGAGCACTAAATACAGATGGCGCTTTAATTCTGATGATGGTACAGCTCAAACCGGCTGGTATGTAGATGATATCCTGGTGAAAAATGAAGCAGCAGTAAATATTCGTGCTAGTCTGTTTAACACGGCAGGCACCCGCATTGAATATGCGGATACGGTTACTTTGATCACACAAGTTATTGTATGCGACAACGTTGCTATCATCACTCAGCCTGCAAACACTAGTGGTTGTGCAGGTGGTAATGCAAGCTTTAGTGTAACAGCATCGGGAAGTACGCCGCTATATCAATGGCAGGTAAGTACAGATGCTGGTGTTACTTATGCAAACATTACAGGCGCTACGGCTGCCACACTTACTTTAACCGGTGTAACCGCCGGCATGAATAATAACAGGTACAGGGTTATTGTAAACAACACTTGTCCTTCATCGGTTACATCCACCGGTGCAACATTATCAGTATCTACCCCAACAACAATCAGCTCACAACCGGCAAGCGTTACTGTTTGTTCCGGGGCCAATACCAGCTTTACCGTTATAGCTACTGGCACTGCAGTTACCTATCAATGGCAGGTGAGCACAGATGGTGGAACTACATTTAACAATATTACAGGCGCAACTACTGCCACACTTTCCTTAACGTCGGTTACTACTGCAATGAACACCAATCAGTACAGGGCTGTTTTATCCAGTTGCATACCAGGCCTGGTTTCCAGTGCAGCGATTCTGACAGTGAATGCGGTGGCTTCCATCACAACACAACCAGCCAATACGTCTGCCTGTGCAGGTAATAATGCAACCTTTACGGTAGTAGCAGCAGGAACGGCAATTACATATCAATGGCAGTTAAGTACAGATGGAGGCACTAACTATACAAATATATCAGGTGCTACTACAGCTACTTTAACGCTGAGTTCCGTTACATCCGGAATGAATAATAACCGGTACAGGGTTATGGTAAGCAACAGTTGCCCTTCTTCAGTAACATCAACCGGAGCGATATTGACTGTGGCTACGCCATCTACTATCACTGGACAACCAATAAGTGCGACCGTATGTGCAGGTGCCAATACAACATTTACCGTAACGGCAACTGGAACAGGAGTTTCCTTCCAGTGGCAAGTAAGCACTAACGGTGGTACTACCTGGGCGGATGTTAGCGGAGCTACAACTGCCTCACTTACACTAAATGCAGTTACCGCTGCAATGAACAGTAACCAGTACAGGGTGGTATTATCCAGTTGTACGCCGGGTGGCGTTACCAGTAACACAGTTACCCTTACGGTGAACAGTCCTGCAAATATCACAACACAACCTGCTTCCGTTGTGGCATGTTCAGGTAACAATGCAACATTTACGGTAGCTGCAACAGGAACTTTCATAACCTACCAGTGGCAAATGAGTACTAACGGCGGCACCACATGGACAAATATTACCGGCGCAACTGCTGCCAGCTACAGCGTAACGGCCGCAACTACAGCAATGAACGGCAATCAATATCGTGTGGTAATCAGCGGTACCTGTGCACCGGCAAGTGTTACGTCTTCTGCAGCTACACTAACGGTAAATAACTCCATTACTGTTACCTCTCAACCAATGTCTACAGCGGTATGTGCCGGAGCTAACGTAACGTTTACGACGGCGGCAACAGGCTCCGGGCTTACTTACCAGTGGCAGGTTAGTACTAATGGCGGCACAACCTTCACTAACATAACCGGAGCAACAACCGCTACTTTGAACCTGCCTGCGGTAACACCGGCACAAAATGGCAATCAGTATAAAGCCGTATTGAACGGCGCTTGTGCAAGTAACATTTCAACAAGTATAGCCACATTAACTGTAAACAGCTCGGTAACTATTACCACTCAACCTACCAACCAGATTGGTTGTGCACCGGCACCGGCAACATTTACCATAGCAGCAACCGGAACAAGTGTTACCTATCAGTGGCAGATTAGCACTAACGGTGGTACTACGTGGACCAATATTGCAGGAGCTATGGGCACCAGCTATACCATTACATCTTTAACTCCGTCCATGAACGCTAACCAGTTCAGGGTGGTGGCAACAGGATCGCCATGTGGCTCGGTTACATCAAATGCCGCTAACTTGGTGGTAGGCAGCCTGCCTGTGGTAACTATTGCTGCATCACCGTCAACTACCCTGGCCCCTTCTACTACTACCACTTTATCTACTACAGTTACTCCAACAGGTACTTACACCTACCAATGGTTTAAAAATAATGTGGCGGTAAGCGGTGCTACCAATAGTACGTTAGCGGTTAATGCTGATGGTCTGGGAGTTTACAAAGTGCTTGCATCCAATGCAAACGGCTGCAGTAATTATTCTGATACGCTTTCGCTCACGGCTTCAGCCAGCATGACATTGTTCGTATATCCAAATCCGAACAGGGGTGTATTCCAGGTGCGCTATTTCAATGCCGGACCAGGCACAGTTAAAAGAAGTATCTCTGTGTATGATTCAAAAGGTTCCAGGGTGTATAATAAGCAATACGATGCTGCACCGGGCTACACCAAAATGGAAGTAGTGCTGAGCAATGCAATGGGCGGATTATATACTGTAGATGTAAGAGATAGCAACGAGGAAAGGATAGCGACGAGTACTGTTTTAATAAAATAAATTTCGTAATAGCATACCTAAAATAAGGGAAGCCGCAAAACGGCTTCCCTTATTTATTAAAGTGAAATAAAATCCATGAACAGTCATGAGCACTAAATTAAATGTAAAGCAAGTACAGGATAGTTAAAAAAACTTCAAATCTCCCTATTCGTATTTCTACACAACCAAATTAAAATATTGCCTTTAAAAATGGCGTGCTGGTTTCTACCAGCTCTACGTTCCGATCCATGGACTATGGCGCCGGGCAACGCAACCACATTAAAATGGCACAACGGTAGCAAAAAAAGCCTAAAGGCAGGTAACAAAATGTACACATTAATAAGAGAAGTTGTATTTTCAGCCCCTGAAAAAACCAGTTGCCTAATTTTTACCTAAACAATACAGTTAACTGCTACATTCATTTTGCCAAAACACTCAACTAAAAAATTATTTATCAAGCCTTGCACCGGAAAATAATTATGCCCGGTAGCAAGCCAAAGCCAATCAGACCAATGAAGAAAATCTCTATCCTCAGCATGCTGCTATGTGCCTTATTGGGTGCCTTAGCACAAGACATTGACCAAAGTGCAGCACGCAACCTGGTAAACCAACACAAAAAGGCCATAGGCCTTAGCCCCGAAGAAGTGGTAAACAGCATTGTATCTAATGCTTATTACAACAAAACTTCCGGAACTGAATTGGTTTACCTGCAACAAAGCCACAAAGGTCTGCCGGTTTACAACCAGTTACAAACCCTGGCTTTTAAAAATGGCCAGTTGGTATCGGCTGCAGGCAGCCGCATAAAAAGCATGGACAAATTAACCAAGATGGCCAGTGCCACACCGGCTGTATCGGCCGAGATGGCTGTTAACGGGGCGTTGGCAGATAAGAATGTTGCTGCCAAACAGGCGTTGGTACCAACCGTAATAAAGGCCGGGCAGAAGCTGAGTTTCGGTAAAGCAGGCATCAGCCAGGAAAACATCACTGCAGAGCTGATGTGGGTACCTGTTAATGACGGCACAGCAGTTAAACTTGCATGGCAGGTATTTTTTGCACCCATCAGCAGTTCAGATTACTGGCTGTTACGGGTTGACGCACAGGATAATTCCATCATTGGAGAATCGAACCTGACGGTGTATTGTAATTTTGATGAAGGTGGTGCACATGAGCACGCCGCAAGCTGCCTGGTTGATAACAAACAACCTGCTTCAACAAAAGCAAAAAGCCCCGCCACTTCGCCATTAATCATCAACGGGGCATCCTACCGTGTGGTGCCTTACCCTGCAGAAAGCCCTATCCACCCCGGTGGCACACCGGCTTTGCAAACCAACCCATGGACCATAGCTCCTGGCAATGCCACTTCCTTAAAATGGCACAGCGACGGAACGAATGACTATATATATACACGTGGTAACAATGTTTGGGCTTACCACGACCGCACCAATAACAATACTCCAGATCCTACAAAATCGGCTACGAGTACTACCCCGGGCGATCCACTTACTTTTAATTTCATCCCCGATTTTACGGTGGCACCTACCCAAACTACCCCGGTAGAGAACCAACAGTTTAATATTACAAACCTGTTTTACTGGAACAATATTATACATGACCTGGTATACCAATATGGCTTTGATGAAGCCGGCGGCAACTTCCAGCTCAATAACCAGGGCCGTGGTGGCACGGGCAACGACTTTGTACGAGCCGAAGCCCAGGATGGCGGCGGAACGAATAACGCCAATTTTTCTACCCCTGCTGATGGTGGCAATGGCCGCATGCAGATGTACCTGTGGAATGGCAACCCCCAAAAGGACGGCGATGTAGACAATGGTATCGTGGTTCATGAATTCGCCCATGGCATTAGTAACCGCCTTACCGGTGGACCGGCACAAGCCGGCTGCCTTGGCAATCAGGAGCAGATGGGCGAAGGATGGAGTGATTATTTTACCTTGATGGCTACCCATGATTGGGCCACAGCCAATGTAAATGATGGTTTTAATAAACCAAGGGGGATAGGTACTTATGCAACAGGTGCTCCTATTACCGGTGTTGGTATCAGGCCAAGAAGGTATACGACCAATATGGCCGTTAATGAAATGACCTATACTAACCTGCCTTCGCAGGCAGTACCTCACGGAGTGGGTTTTGTATGGTGTACGATGCTGTGGGATATGACCTGGGAAATTATTCAACAGGCGGGCATCAACCCCAACTTGTTTAATGCGGCGGGAGCTGGTGGTAATACTATCGCCCTGAAACTGGTAACAGAAGGAATGAAGCTGCAGGTGTGCAGTCCTGGTTTTGTAGATGGAAGGGACGCTATTTTGCAGGCTGACCAGATATTATATGGCGGACAATATCGTTGCGCTATCATTGCAGCTTTTGCCCGCCGCGGCCTTGGCCTCAATGCATCTCAGGGTTCTTCTTCCAGCAGGTCGGATGGCACTGCCGGTTTCTCAACAGTAGAAAGCAATCTTACTTTAACACAAAGTGTTACCCAGCAACTGGAAGGCTTAAACGTAACTTATACCAATAAAGTAGCTGCCGGCCCTTGCAGCGCCATTGCCAATTATTTGTTGACGGATACCCTGCCAACAACCGTTACATATGTTTCCGGTGGCACCTACAACTCTGCCAACAGGGTAGTTAGTTTCCCGGTTAATATTGCAGCGGGTCAATCAGTTAATTATGCCTTTACTGTAAAAATCAATAATGGCACCTGGTTTCCTACAGCTAACCTGATAGATGAAAAGCTAACAGGCACCAGCATTCCTGCAGGATGGGCCACTTCTTCTATCAATGGAACCAACTTCACGGTTTCATCTGCCCAAAGCCAATCGGCACCCAATGCATTCTTTGGTATAGATGCTGCAATTGCAACAGATTTTCGTGTAGCAACGACCTCCGCTATTCCAATGGGAGCCGTTGCACCTACACTCTTCTTCTGGCATAATTATAATACCGAAGACGGCTGGGACGGCGGCGTGGTGGAAATAAGCACAGACAATGGAGCAACCTGGACAGATCTTGGAGCCGGCATGACCGTGAATGGATACAACGGCAGCATGGGCACCGGGAGTAACAACCCTATTGGCGGCAGAGCAGCGTTTACTGGTAACAGTAATGGCTTTATTCGCACCACCGTTTCGTTGGCAGCATATGCCAACCAAAACGCTTTATTCCGTTTCAGGGCAGGGTCCGATGATAATACCGCTGTTTCAGGCTGGTATATAGATGATATCCTGCTGGAATCAAAACCTTTGATTAACATGCGTTCCAACCTGTTCAATGCTTCAGGAGTAAGGGTGGCTATAAAAGACACCGTAACACTGATATTGGAAAATGCAGCTTGTGCACCTGCAGCCATTTCAGCAGCGCCCACAAATGTTAGTGCCTGCGCAGGAAACAATGCCAGCTTCACCGCTACTGCCTCCGGATCTACACTTGCTTACCAGTGGCAGGTGAGCAGCAATGGTGGCACCAGCTATACAAACATCGGCGGAGCTACCTCGGCAAGCTTAACCGTTACAGGCGTAACGGCTGGCATGAACAATAATTTGTACAGGGTTATTGTGAGCAATGCCTGTCCTTCAACGGATACCTCTTCACCGGCTACATTAACGGTTACCAATACAGCCTCCATTACCGCACAACCTGCTGATGCGAGTGTTTGTGTAAATACCAATGCCAGTTTTGTAACTGCGGCTACAGGATCAAACCTTAGCTTCCAGTGGCAGGTAAGCAGCAACGGTGGTACCAGCTATACAGATATTAACGGTGCAACTGCTGCTACACTAAACCTTACAGCAGTAACAGCGGGCATGAATAACAATTTATATAGGGCAGTGGTGTTTAGCTGCGGACCAACAGGCAGCAATTCTACTGCGGCGAGGTTAACCATCATCAATCCTGCAACGTTTACCACTTCGCCTGCAACCGTTACCGTTTGCCCTGGCGATAATGCGGTGTTTACGTCGGCACTTATTGGAAGTAATCTTAACTACCAGTGGCAGGTGAGCAGCAATGGTGGCACCAGCTTCAATAATATTGGCGGCGCCACCAGTGCAACACTGAATCTTAATAGCGTAAACCTGGCTTTAAACGGCAATCAATACCGGGTTGTTATTAACGGAACCTGTACGGCCAACCTTGCTTCTGGTGCAGCAACATTAAGTGTAAACACACCAGTAACCATCAATGCACAACCTGCTACAGTGGCGGGATGCGCAGGCACGAACGTAAGCTTTACAGTAGGTGCCACCGGCACAGCGCTAAGCTACCAATGGCAGTTAAGCATCAACGGTGGTCCTTTCCAGAACCTGCTTAACAACGCCCAATATTCAGGAGCTACAAGCAATACGCTTGCCGTTTCAGGCCTTACCAGTCAAATGAACGGATATGCATATCGTGTGGTTGTTACCGGCACACCTTGCGGTGCTGTAGCATCCAATATCGCTTCGCTGGTAACCTTCCCGTTGCCGGCAGCAGTATTAGCCGCAGCAGAGTACAACAGGCTTACACCTGCAGTGCCCTCGTCGTTATACACTACCGTTAGCCCAATGGGTAACTATAGCTACCAATGGTTCCGCAACGGTAGCATAGTTCAAGGAGCTTCAAGCAGCAGCTATCCTGTAGATGTAGACAGGTTGGGAAATTATACCGTAGTTGTTACTGATGCTAATGGCTGTAAAGTGAGCTCTAACCTGGTGAGTATCCAGGATTCTGCCAGTAGCCAATTGTTTATCTATGCAAATCCAAATAATGGCCAGTTCCAGGTAAGGTATTACAACAACGATACAAACCCTGTTGACCGGGTATTGACCGTTTACGACGCCAGAGGCGCCAGGGTATTCCGCAAGCAATTCAGCGTAGGACGTTTTTACGACCGCATGGATGTAAACCTGCGCAATGCAAAACCCGGCATTTACAGCGTAGACCTTCGTGACAGCAAAGGTAAACGCATCGCCAGCGGATCTGTTATCATACAATAATTACCATATAGATATTTTAAAGGCTGTCCGATGGGCAGCCTTTTTTATTGCCGTAAATCGTTCTAAATAAATATTTGGCCATCTTGTGGAACACCTTGCTTTCGAATGATGACTGTTCATAAAACGGTTTACTTTTCATAGGGAAAAGAATCCCCATTGTGTTTATCGAAAAACTACAAGATCGCTAATAGAATTTTCTTAGTTGCAATTTAAAAAGTGAAGGAATAGTGTCATGCATGAAATTTCACAACGGTGCTACTTAAGTACAAGCTTTGCGTTCTAAAACAAATGCGATATCAGAATAATATAGTACGTTCTCTGATATTAGCAAAACACACCGGCAGGTTTTTTGTATCTTAAAATTAAGCCCTGCAACACAAGGCTTAATGCAGCACGTAAGCTAACTATTTAAACAACATTCAATTACATCGTTAAGATTTTTGCAGTACAGCATGCTTACCGTTAGTTGATTAAAGTTAGCAGCGCTCATTATTAATACTTCATTAAAAAAAGAAAGCTACCATGGCAATTATTACAAAATACGACTTCAGGGATCTTGCAAGCCAGCATCATGCCTTTTGCATTTCCATTTACATTCCAACGCATCGCTCTGGCCCAGATGCACAAAAGCAGGATATAATTAATTTAAAAAATCAACTCCAAGAAGTAAAGAATAACCTAAAAGACCAGGATATTGATACTGCTCAGGCAGAAAAAATACTTTCACCGGTGCATTCACTTGTTAATGACAGTGAGTTTTGGCGCCACCAATCGGATGGATTGGCCTTATTTATTACTCCTGATTATTTTCGATACTTCGAGATCCCGGTGAGTTTTGCAGCAGCCAACTATGTTTCCAACAGTTTTTATTTAAAACCATTAATACCCATGTTTACCGGCGATGGTATGTTTTTTATCCTCGCATTGCAGGCAGACGATACGAATTTATACCAGGCAACGAGGAACAGCATTACATCCATCAAGATCAGCGATCTTATACCTGACGAACTGGAAGAAACAGTTGGCTACGACTATGAACAAAAAACATTTCAGTTCAGAACTCAGAAAGGCGGCAGTACCGTGTTTCACGGTCATGGTGCCGGAAAAGATGATGTAAAAGCTGAATTGAAAGAATACTTCCGTGATATTGATAAAGGGCTAATGAAGATCTTACATGATGAGCACATGCCGATGTTACTTGCAGGTGACGACCATATACTGGCTATTTATAAAGAAGTAAATAAATACAAACATTTGATGGAGGAAACACTCGACACCAACCCTTCCTCTATGGATGCTACAGAATTACAGCGGGATGCATGGGATATAGTTGAGCCACATTTTACAAAAGACCTTGAAGAAAAAAAGCAGGCGTACGGACAATACTTTACCGATGGCCAGGCGGTAGATGATAATGCCGCAGTATTGCAAGCTGCCTTAACTGGCAGGGTTGATACGCTTTTCCAAAAAAACGATGACGACCTGTACGGGGTATATGACCTGGCAAAGAACGATCTGAAAATTACCAGTGCCGATAATCCATCGGCTGCATCGCTAAGCAACATGGCCGCGGTAGCCGTTATGCAGCACGGCGGCGAAGTATACCTTTTGCCGGCTGAAGAAATGCCGCAACCCGCCGGTTTGATGAATGCATTGCTGAGGTACTGACATTTTTAAAACGATAGTTGGTTTTACGTTTTTTGCTTTACAATATTAAAGGCCTTTCCGGCCTTTATTTTTTAGCCAATAAGCCTGCAGGCGGGATTAGCCATACTAGCGCTATTTCTTTTTAAGGTATTTCCTGTACATCTTTAATATGCGCAGCAATACGGCCAGTATATCCCTGCTTTGCAGCAGGATATTTGTTTCCAGGATAGCCTGCTTGGTGCCGGGCTTTTCTTTCTGAATAAGACTTACCTGACGGTCGAGCTGCTCGTTGATGTATTCCCTCACATCGTCACGGGCAATCCTAATGGTATCCATTTTTTCGAAACTATCATAACGTAGTGCATCAATTGCCAATGCATAAAATGCATTCATCTTGCTATTTAGTTCTTCTGTTACACGGATAAAATCTTTGCCGGGCTCCTTATGCAGGTTCTGCGTATAGTGCAGGCATTCTTCGCCCATGGCGGTGGTAGAGTAAGTAATATCCTGCAGGAAATCGGCACTGTACAACAAAATCTGCGAAGGCACAGGCCCTGTTGTTTCAAGGTTTTTAATAAAGCGTATACTCTGTGCACGCAACCTGAAACCATAGGCTTCAATTTCCCTCAACTTATCATATTCTTCTTCCAGCGCAATAGCATCATAATTTTTTAATCCTTCTAATACCTTGCTATACGACATCATCAACTGGTCAAGATTTTCAATCATGGTCTGCTTGTTACCGGAATAAATATCCTGGTCCGTTTCCGGCAGCATAACATATTTTGCAGCATCGGCTTTGCTTTTCTTTTCTTTTTTTGCAAAAATCACATGCGAGAAGATCATGTAAATAATTACAAAAAGCAGCAGGATGATCATGCCCGTTAATTCAGCTTTAATCAAAATAAGAACGAACAGCCCTGCCACGACAAATGCAATGAGTGCTGTTATAAACCAACCACCGATAACACTTAATACACCGGCCACCCTGTACACAGCCGATTCCCGCCCCCATGCCTTATCTGCCAAAGAAGTTCCCATGGCCACCATAAATGAAACATAGGTAGTAGACAGCGGCAATTTCATGGAAGTAGCCAGGGCAATGATAGCACTTGCCAGCACAAGATTAATGGAAGCCCGCAACATATCAAAGGCCGGTTCATCATGCACCACCGTAGCCTGCCGTAATTTACTTTTTGCAAAACTAAGGTCGTAATACCTCCTTACAGATTTGGGCACAATTACAGAAAATATATTGCCAATCAACAATGAGGATTTTACAATACGTCTTGATACCACGTTTGGCTGAAACCTTTCCTCACCCTCATTTTGACTGCCAAGGTTAACTTCTGTTTCGGTAACCTTTCTTGCTTTAGAACTAAACCACAGCGTTAGAGCCATAATTACACCGGCAATCACCAGCATATAGTTGGGCACAATTACATCGCTGCTGGCAAGGTAACCCTGGTATAATTCATTAGCCGGTATCCCTGTTGAACGCCAGTTTTCAAAAGCAAGAAAGCCGGTGATGGGTATACCAATAAAATTTACGAGATCGTTGCCCGCAAATGCCATGGCCAAAGAGAAGGTACCCATCAGTACCACTATTTTTAGTGGATTTATGCCCGCCAGTTTTTGCAAGAGTGCTATAATAAGCGTACCGGCTGCAAACAAGCCCCCTAAAATCAACAAAGTATTTGACTGTATCCAGGCCGTTCTGTCTGTGCTGAGCAATGTGGTTCCTTTTAGTCCTTTTATCAGCAGGAAATAAAAAATAACGGTGATGCCTACACCGGCAAACACCGCCCCGTACCTGCTGAGTTTTGCCTCGTAGTTAAAAGTAAATAGCAGCCGGCAGAGATACTGCACCAGTATACCCAGGGTAAAAGCGATGAGAATTGACAAGAAAATACCGGTGACGATGGATAGTACGCTGCCGGCATTAATGTATTTCATCATTTCGCCCACATTCTCCTGTTTTTCTATGGCGAACAAAATGCCCGCAACCATTGCTGCGCCTAGTAATTCAAATATGATGGAAACGGTAGTAGAAGTAGGTAGGCCGAGGGTATTAAAAATATCCAACAGAATAATATCGGTAAGCATTACCGCCAGGAATATCCAGATCACCTTATCGAGTGTGAAATATTCGGGGTGAAAAATTCCCTTACGGGCAATTTCCATTATACCGCTGGAAAAAACAGAGCCAAGTATAACGCCGGCGGCTGCAATGATGATGATGGTACGAAATGAACTCACTTTGCTTCCTATTGCTGAGTTCAGGAAATTAACGGCATCGTTGCTTACCCCCACTACAAGATCTGTAATGGCTAACAAAAACAATACTACAACGAGAAAAATAAGCAATGTCATATTTTGCTGGATCTACGTTAAAGTAAACAAAGATTGCTAATTTATTAGCATTAAGAAATTGTTATGGAAAAATTACATTACCCTATATGCACAAATCCCGCCAAAAAACCTGTTTATTCTTATAGATACTTAGTGCTCCCGCAAATTAATGGGCGTAAGACTTTACAGTCAATATCGGAATTTTAAATTGCTATATTAAATTGCCCAGGCCTTATCACCTTTTTTATAAGGATATGCACCATCGTATTTACCGGGAACCGGCAACAAACGCAACGCTTCCTTCTGGCCTGTCTCAGAGGTAAAGTAGCCAAACAGGGTCATTTGTTTAATTAGTGTATAATAATGTTTAGACTGAGGATAAAACTCTTTCATCTGCAAGCGTGCGGCATCTATGGCAGGTTTCTCTTCTTCTTTTAAAGTATTGTTGAATGCCATGGCTTCTGCTTCAAGCGCTGTAAGTATTGCTTGCCTTTGTGCCGCATTCAGTTCAACAAACGATTTGTTGAACTGCTTTTTGCAGGTATCGTCTAATTGTATCAATCCTTCCGTTAGTGCTGCCTGTGCATCTGGGCGGTAACAGTCTGTGGCGTAAGTATTCATAAAAGACCCTATAGCTGTTGCTTTTGCCCCTGGCGTATTGGTTTCGGGTATGATGGTATCGGCTACTTCATCCAGCGTTGCAACTTGTGAAGCGGAGAGCAGCGGGCCACTTTGTTTTGCCGGGTTTTTACATCCGGATAAAAAAACATCGCCGCCAATTAAAGCGCTGCCGGTAACAACGGCTATTAGTTTTAAAAGTTCTCTGCGTTCCATACAAAATATTTTTAGCGTTACTCAGTATTGTTACAGGTTTCCCTTTTTTAATTCATTAACCGCAAAATCTGCCGCCCGGGCAGTAAGCGCCATATACGTTAACGATGGGTTTACACAACTGGCGCTGGTCATACAAGCACCATCTGTTACAAAAACATTCAAGGAATCCCATACCTGGTTATTGCCGTTTAAAACAGAAGTTTTAGGATCTCTTCCCATACGGGCGGTACCCATTTCGTGAATACCCTGCCCAGGTGCGTAGCCCACATCATATGTGCTAACATCCTTTACACCGGAGGCTTCCAACATCTCTGCTGCATCGGCCATCATATCCTTACGCATTTTTATCTCGTTCTCTTTCAACTCAACATCCATAGCCAGCACCGGTAACCCCCACTTATCTTTTACGGTTTTACTCAGGTAGATTTTGTTGCTGTGGTCAGGAAGAATCTCGCCAAATGCCAGCAAGTTCATTTTCCAACTACCCGGTTCGGTCAACGATTCTTTAAGTGCAGCGCCAAATGTCATTTCAGCCACTTCGGCTCCCCGTCCCCGTCCGGCACCGCCCTGGTAGCCAAAACCCCTCAGGTAGTCTCGTTTATCATCGTAAATATTGCGATACCGTGGCACATAAATACCTGTGGGGCGGCGCCCGTATTCAATTGTATCTTCAAAACCTGGCACCTTGCCGCTGGCTCCCGTACGAAAATGATGATCCATTACATTATGCCCTAATTCACCGCTACTGCTGCCAAGACCTCCCGGCCAAACATCCGTGGCACTATTCATCAGCAGCCAGGTGCTGTTGAACGATGAAGCACAAACGAAGATGACCTTTGCCTCGTAGGTATAGGTTTTGTTCTCAACAGTATCTATTACTTCTACACCGGTTGCTCTTTTTTTATCTTTATCGAAAATGATCTTGGTAACAATTTTATCTGTTTCCAGTGTAAGGTTACCTGTGGCATTGGCAGCGGGCAGGGTGGCGCTCTGGGTACTGAAGTATGCCCCAAAAGGACAACCTCTCCAACAACGATTGCGATACTGGCAGTTTACCCGGTTCTGTTCGGGTCTGGATTCTGTTATATTAGCACTCCGCCCAATAATCATATGGCGGGTACCATTATAATGTGCTTTTAATTTTGCTGCTATTTCTTTTTCAGCAACATTCAGTTCCATACCCGGTAAAAACTCACCGTCTGGTAATACTTCCAAACCTTCACGGGTTCCCTGTATACCGGCAAATTTTTCAACATAGCTGTACCATGGAGCAATTTCGTCATAACGTATAGGCCAATCTACGGCAATACCCTCTTTTGCATTTGCTTCAAAGTCCCATTTGTTCAACCTATAGGTTTGCCTACCCCAAAGCAGGGAACGGCCACCCACATGATAACCCCGGTACCAGTCATAGCGCTTGTCTTCTACGTAAGGATTTTGCTTTTCGTCTGCCCACATGCCGGCAGTTTCCTCATTTAAAGCATAATCCCGGCGTAATACCGGATGTTCCTCTTTCATTTTTTGGGTAGCATGGCCACGGTGGGGAAACTCCCAGCTTTCTTTATTTGCATTTACGTAATCTTTTACGTGCACAATGTTGCGGCCACGTTCCAGCATCACCACTTTTAAACCTTTTTCTGTAAGTTCTTTAGCTGCCCAGCCGCCGCTGATTCCAGAACCTACTACAATAGCATCGAAAACGTAATTTGGCATATCGGTTATTTTAAAAGATTACTAATTCAGTTTTATACATCGCATAATTTTACTGCTTTTTTCAGCGATGCTATTTTGTCTTTTTTAACCGGAATAAATTCCTGCGCCACATAGCCCTTAAAACCTGTGGCCACAATTGCATTCATGATGGCGGGATAAAACAGTTCCTGGCTCTTATCAATTTCATGGCGACCAGGCACACCCGCAGTATGGTAATGCCCAAACCACTGATGGTTGTTTTGAATAGTCCGAATCACATCTCCTTCATCTATCTGCATATGATAAATATCATACAGTAATTTAAAACTATCACTTCCTAGTTTTTGGCACAATGCCACACCCCACGCAGATTTATCGGCCATATAATCTTTATGATCAATCTTGCTGTTTAAGAGCTCCATTTGTATTATCACACCTTTTTTTTCAGCAAACCCCAGTATTTTTTTTAACCCAGTTACACAATGCTGCATACCTGTTTCATCATCCATACCATTGCGGTTTCCGCTGAAGCATATCAGGTTTTTGTAGCCTGCTGCTGCCACCTGTTCAATATGTTCCATATAGTTTTTTACCAGGGTTGAATGAAACTGCGGGTTGTTCCATCCTTCTGTCAGGCTAATCTCAGCGCCATTGCACATGCTGCTGTCAAGACCATTCCTCTTCAACACATCCCACTCACCCGGCCCCACCAGGTCGATGGCTTTTATCCCAATCTTTCCCGCCACTTTACACAATTCATCTAACGACAAAAAACCATAGGTCCACCGGCAAACTGAGTGATTTATATTTTTCTTGAGCGCATTAGCTTCTGATGCAAAATGTGCAGCGAGTGATTGTGCGGGAGAAAAAGCCGCCGCTGCACCTCCGGCCAATAAACTTTGTATAACCTTTCTCCTGTTCATATAGCAACTGTTTTTAAAACTTTTTTATCGTTCTTAAAAAATAATAAAAATAATAGGGATACACCTGCCGCAAACAAACATGGCACCAACCAGATTGCTTTCCAGTTATGCGAACCATCCGCCAGCAAATATTTGTCTACAATAACACCTGCCATGTAAAAACCTATATACATTCCTACCCCGTAGGTTGCAAGTGTTATTAAGCCCTGTGCAGATGAACGGATATGCGGGCCGGCTTTTTGATCAGTATAAATTTGCCCCGTAACAAAGAAGAAATCGTAACATATACCATGTAAAATAATCCCGGTATAAAGCATCCAGCTATTGGAGCCAACATCGCCGTAGGCAAAAAGGAGGTACCTCAATACCCACGCTACCATACCAATGAGCAGCATTTGTTTTACCCCAAAACGGAGAAAGAAAACCGGCATTAAAAAAAGAAATACTGTTTCTGCTACCTGCCCCAAAGTCATTTTTCCGGCAGCGCCAACCATGCCAGCCTCATTTAAAAATAAATTAGCTTGCCCATAATAAAATGCCAATGGTATACAGATAAGAATAGACGCTATAAAAAATATAAGGTAGTTCCTGTCCTTTAAAATTTTGATAGCATCTAAACCCAATACCTCGCTAATGGTTACCTGCTGCCCGGCCTTTGGTGGAGGGGTAGAAGGCAACATAAAACTGCCAATACCCATTAACACAGATACTGCGGCTGCCACTTTAAATGTTACTGATAAGTTATCTGGTGTACTTTCCCATGCCATGGCACCAATAATGAGTCCCGCAGCAATCCAACCGATAGTGCCCCACATCCGTATTCCGGAAAACTCTTTTTCTGCGTCAGTTACCTGCTTAAGCGCAATGGCATTTACCAACGCTAGTGTAGGCATATAAATGATCATGTAAATAAGCAACAGGGAGTAGAAGGAGCCAAATGTAGATTGCGTCGTAATGAAATACAATACTGCGGCACCAGCAAGATGCAATACCCCTAATATTTTTTGCGCTGAAAAAAATTTGTCGGCAATTAGTCCAATAATAAAAGGCGCTATGATGGCCCCAAGGCATTGTGTTCCGTAGGCTGCACCGGTTTGTTCGCCCGTTGCGCCAATATTACCTTTTATAAGATAGGTGCCCATGGTAACAAACCAGATGCCCCATACAAAAAAATTCAGGAACATCATAGCTGACAACTTCAGCCTGGTGGAAATATTCATACAGCAGTGTTTAGAGTAAAACTTGCAATCAGTAAAGATGATGGTAAATATAATTTTTTCTATTCATGAAATATCATCATGTCTTAAAAAACTCAACAAATTTTTTTTCAACGTAGCTTTTTTCTAACAATAAGCTAAAATTTTTCTTTTACATTTACCCGGCAGATCATAAAACGGTTATCTTATGCAGCGAAAATTAAACATGGGAATGGTTGGTGGCGGCAACGATGCTTTTATAGGAGCCGTGCACCGCATGGCTGCCAATTTAGACGGACATATTCAGCTGGTGTGTGGTGCATTTAGCAGTAGTGCCGCCAAAAGCAAAGCAAGTGGTAAACAGCTATACCTGCCTGATGACAGGGTGTATGGAAACTATGCTGAAATGTTTGAAAGGGAAAAACTATTGCCACTGGGCCAACGGATGGATTTTGTAAGCATTGTAACACCCAATCACCTTCATTTTGAACCAGCAAAACTGGCCTTAGAAAATGGTTTTGATGTAGTACTTGACAAACCTGCCACATTTAACCTGACAGAAGCAAAAGAGCTAAAGACCATTATAGAAAAAACGGGTAAACTGTTTTGCCTTACGCATACCTATAACGGGTACCCGATGATTAAAGAGGCTAAAGCATTGATTGCCGACAATAAAATTGGTGCCGTACGAAAGATATATGTTAGCTACCCACAGGGCTGGCTGAGCACTTTTTTAGAAGGCAGCAGTCAAAAGCAGGCAGCATGGCGAACAGACCCTGCACGCAGTGGAATAGCAGGCAGTATGGGAGATATTGGAGTGCATGCTTTCAACCTGGCAGAGTATGTTACCGGCTTACAGGTTACAAAAGTCTGCGCCGATATTAACACGGTCGTAGATGGCAGATTGCTGGATGATGATGGTGCGGTATTGCTGAAATTTAATAACGGGGCGTCTGGTATGCTATACGCAACACAGGTGGCTGCAGGAGAAGAAAATAACCTGAGCATACAGGTTTACGGCGAAGAGGGAGGACTAGAATGGAGACAGGAAGATTGCAATTCTCTCGCTGTAAAATGGTTGAATAAACCACGGGAAATATTGAAATCGGGCAACGACTATTTGAGCGACCTGGCAAAGCATAATTGCAGGGTACCTGCCGGCCACCCGGAGGGTTACCTGGAAGCTTTCGCCAACCTGTACCGTAATGTTGCCTTTACGCTTGATGCAATATATAATGGTGAAAAACCTTCGCCTTTATGGACCGATTTTCCAGGAATTGAAGAAGGCATCCGCGGCATGGCTTTTATTGAAACAAGTATTGCAAGTGGAAAAGCGAATAATAAGTGGACCGATCTTGGTTTGTAAAAATCAGTACAATGACTGCCAACCCTAAAATAAAAATGTATGCAAACAATTAAAGGACCTGGCATTTTCCTGGCACAATTTATGGGTGACCAGCCACCTTTTAATAACCTTGGCGACATCTGCAAATGGGCTGCAGCCCTTGGTTACAAAGCTGTGCAAATACCAACCTGGGAGAGCAGGCTGATAGACCTGGAAAAAGCTGCTAACAGCAAAACCTATTGCGATGAACTAAAGGGTACCATACAATCACATGGCCTCGAAATTTCGGAACTTAGTACACACCTGCAAGGGCAACTGGTTGCGGTGCACCCTGCTTACGATGACATGTTTGATGCCTTTGCCCCGGCAAACCTGCACGGCAAACCTGCCGCCAGGCAACAATGGGCGGTGCAGCAGGTGAAGTATGGCGCCAAAGCTTCTGAACACCTGGGGCTGACAGCGCATGCCACTTTTAGTGGTTCATTGCTGTGGCATACTTTTCATCCCTGGCCGCAACGGCCGCAAGGCCTGGTAGATGATGGCTTTACAGAACTGGCCAAACGATGGTTGCCTATACTCAATTATTTTGATGAATGCGGTGTGGATGTTTGCTATGAAATTCATCCGGGCGAAGACTTGTTTGATGGTATAACCTACGAGATGTTTTTGGAGAAAGTAAATAATCATAACAGGGCCTGCCTGTTATACGATCCTTCGCATTTTGTGTTGCAGCAATTAGATTACCTGGCTTATATTGATATCTATCACCAACGCATAAAGGCTTTTCATGTTAAGGATGCAGAATTTAATAGTTCAGGAAAGCAGGGAACTTTTGGTGGATATCAGCCTTGGCTGAAACGTGCAGGACGCTACCGCAGCCCGGGAGACGGGCAGGTTGATTTTAAATCTATCTTTAGTAAATTAACAGAATATGGTTATGAAGGCTGGGCAGTAATGGAATGGGAATGTTGTATAAAACACCCGGAAGACGGCGCTAAGGAAGGAGCGGCTTTTATTGCCGATCACATCATAAGGGTTACAGATAAAGCCTTTGATGACTTTGCAGGTGCAAAGCCTGATACACAATTAAACAAAAAAAATTTAGGTATATCATGAAAAAACTACAAAGCAAATTAGCTATCCTCCTTTTGCTCACTATGGCAATTGCCTGTAATAGCAAGGATGAAAAGAAACCCGATGCCGCTGCTGTTCCTGCTACTCCTGCACCATCAAGTGGCATTAGTGATGAAGCAAGGGCTAACCCCAACTACGATGCCGGGCTGAAACTTGCAGCCAAAGCAGGTTGCTTTACATGTCATAACATAAAAGAAAAGTTGATTGGTCCGGCTTATGCCGATATAGCAGCAAAATACGAAGACACTCCTGCCAACATCAGTATGCTTGCAGGCAAGATCATTAAAGGCGGAAAGGGCGTTTGGGGAGAAGTACCAATGACAGCACATCCCGATGTTAGTAAAACTGACGCTGAAACAATGGTTAGATATATTATGTTACTAAAAAAATAAATTGGGCTATGAAAAAGTATATGCTTGCAACAATCGTTTGTTCCATAGCACTACATTTTTGCGGGCAGGCACAAAATGAAAGTCTAAAGGAAGCCGCAAAAACGGAAGTCTTTACGCCGTTGGTGCCTGTGGTAACTCCCGGAAACAGTTGCATGGCAAAACCATCTGATGCTATCTATTTATTTGATGGAACAAATCTTAATGAATGGGTACTTACCAATGATACATCCAAACAGGCCGATTGGCAGGTAAGTAAAGGCGCTGTAACGGTAAAAAAATCATCTGGTAATATTCAAACAAAAAGAAAATTTACCAATTACCAATTGCATATAGAATGGCACATCCCAAAATCGTATGCTAAAATTAAAGGCACGCCAACAGACTTTTACCTACAAAAAAAACCGGGTGATGGAGACTCTGTAAATACAGGTCAGCTTCGTGGAAATAGCGGAGTATTCCTGGCCTCTACTGGTGATGGCGATGCGGGCTATGAATTGCAAGTGCTGGATAATTACGAGAATGCAACTTATGTTAACGGACAGGCGGGCAGCATCTATAAACAAAGTGCACCACTAGTAAATGCCTGCAGAAAACCCGGGGAGTGGCAAAGCTTTGATGTGTTGTGGAAGGCCCCCATATTTAATACCGACGGCAGTTTGAAGCAGCCTGCATATGTAACGGTATTCCATAACGGTGTGCTCATACAAAATAACTTTACGCTGCTGGGAGAAACAGTATGGATCGGCGCACCGTCTTACAAAGCCCATGGGGCAAGCCCCATCAAACTGCAATCGCATGGTGATGAAAGCGAACCAATAAGCTTCCGGAACATATGGGTGAGAAACCTATAGCGAGTATTATACTTTTTTGAGTAATTTTTTTACTGCTTTGCTGCTGCTGGCAATACTGCCGTAATAATCAGGAGCATAATTGTTTTCCTGCTCTACAATAAAATGTCTGGTACCAGCCAGCTTAGCGGCTTTAAATATCTTGGTGAAATCTATAGAACCGTTGCATACTTCCGTGTTCTGTGTAGCGTCTTTTTTATTCATGTCTTTAACATGCCACAAATGAAACCGCCCCGGCTGTTCTTTAAACAAGTCTATAGGATTGTATCCTGCTCTCACCACCCAATACAAATCCATTTCCATTTTTAGCAGGTTGGTATCTGTATTCTTTAATAGTATTTCATAACCATGTTGACCGCCAAGATCGGCAAACTCAAAATCGTGGTTGTGATAAGCCAACTGCAGACCAGCAGCTTTTACAATCTCACCTGCCTTATTCAATCGCTCAGCCAACGCCTTATACTGGTCAATATTTTTGCGGCGTTCTTCACTCATCCAGGGTATAATGATGTAATCGTTACTTAACTGATGGGCCACGTCGCAGAGGTTTTTTACATCGTCTCCGTTGCCATTATTAAAAAGAAAATCCTCCGGCATATAATGCCCGCCAGGGCTGCGGAGATTGTTTTCCTTTAAGAGCGCCGCTATCTTGCTTACCGGTAAACCAAAAAAAGTATTGCCTTTTGTCAAACCAAACATCTCCACTTCACCATAACATGCGGCGGCAATTTTACTAAAGGTACCTGCCACATCTTTTGTTACAACATCCCGCAGGGTATACAATTGCAAACCAACTAAACGATCTGTTTCCCATGCCATAGAAGGCATAGCCATTAAACCTGCAGATAATGTTACAGATTGTTTGAGGAAAGTTCTTCTTTGCATAGTATTAAAGTATTTAGACGATACTAAAGTTAATTTATAAATATAGGTACTCCAAAAAAGAAAGCTACATTACTATTCAATCGATAACCATTTAATGAGTGTTGCATTCTACCCAAAGCAACCATGACGATAAGTAATGATGCATTGTAAATTACCCATTCAAACTTTTTGCCAGCAACCGGTGAAAATGATGCGTGCCGGTTTCTCTTGTTACAGAATAACGCCCGTGTTTATAAAACCGGGAACGAATACCCTTTTGCACATTGGTAACAATGGCTTCATCTTC
>JBBSKH010000012.1:0-49574 GCA_038256495.1 Chitinophagales bacterium | reverse complement strand
TGGCTGAAAACGCTGAACAAGATCGGTCCTGCAATCAGCCCTAGTAATATAATATGCGCTTTTTTTATCATGTCGGGTGCGAAGATAGGAAAAAACTACCCCAAAGCGGGCATCTTAGCATAAATCATAACATTTACCTATGCACGCAATATGAAATTTTAACATCCGTTAACGAGCCTTTAACATAAATAGAGCGCTTTTTGGGGTCAAAGTCCCGGTGCGAAAACTATTTCGGTGTAGATTCGTGGTAAGTAAACCAGGCAATTATCAGCTAAAAACTTACAATGAGGTTCATCTTCCTTTCAATTTTATTATTCGCAACTGCAATACCGGGTTTTAGCCAGGAAAAAGAATTGAACAGTTATGGGCTCTGGGTAACTAGCAAGCCTGCCGTTTTGCAGCAAATGGTAGCAGTTAATCCGCAAAATGCGATGGTGGACTTGAGGAAGCTGATCCCCGGCATAATAATAGACCTTCGGTATTGTGGTAAAGACAATTTTTTACAGCAACCCATCTACCCTTACACCCGTACAACTTATTTACGAAAACCCGCTGTGGCTGCATTGGCCCGGGCGCAAACTGCCTTGAATGAACAAGGACTCGCATTAAAGGTGTGGGATGCCTACCGTCCTTATTCAGCCACGGTAAAAATGTGGGAGCCTGTGCAGGATGCCAGGTATGCTGCCGATCCTCAATTTGGAAGCGGTCACAACCGCGGCATTGCCGTTGACCTGACCCTTGTAAAACTGGCCACGGGTCAGGAGCTTAATATGGGCACCGGCTTCGATAATTTTAGTGATACAGCACATATTGATTTTAAAAATTTACCAAAAGACGTATTGGCAAACCGGCAACTACTACAGCTAATAATGGAACAAAACGGATTTAAAGTGCTGGACACAGAATGGTGGCATTTCTACCTGCCCGATGCTAAAAAATACGAACTGCTTGATCTTAGTTTCCGCCAGCTTCAGCAACTAAGCAGGAAGCAAGTGAACTGATGAGCAGACCGGCTAAAAAGATTATCCGTTATTTTGCAACAGAAACACTTTTAATGAAGTATTATATCATAGCCGGGGAAGCCAGCGGGGACTTACACAGCAGTAACCTGCTAAAAGAAATAAGTAAGCTGGATGAAGAAGCAACTTTCCGTGGCTGGGGCGGCGACCTGATGGAAGCAGCAGGAGTAGAAATTGTAAAACACTACCGTGACCTTGCTTTTATGGGCTTTGCCGAAGTGATCAAAAACATCCGTACCATTTTCAGGAATATTGCTTTTTGTAAGGAAGACATCAAGGCTTATCAGCCAGATGTGCTCATCCTGGTAGATTACCCCGGCTTTAATCTGCGGATAGCCGAATGGGCACGAAAAGAAGGGCTGAGAATTGTTTACTATATCTCCCCTCAAATATGGGCATGGAAAGAAAGCCGGGTGCATAGCATTAAAAAAAATGTTGACAAAATGCTGGTGATCCTGCCTTTCGAAAAAGCATTTTACGAAAAGTATGGTATGGAGGTTACTTACGTAGGCCATCCGTTGGTGGAGGTGATAGCCGAATTTAAAAGAACGTATAAGGGCGAAGAAAGCCAGGACTCAATAAAAAAAATCGCACTACTTCCTGGTAGTCGTAAACAGGAGATTCTGAAAAAGCTTCCCGTTATGCTGGAAGTAACCAAACAGTATCCCCAGTATAAGTTTGTAGTGGCAATGGCGCCGGGTTTACCTGAATCTTTTTATGCAGACTTGCTGGCTCCATATAAAAATGTAGATTCCGTTGTAAATAAAACCTACGCCCTGCTGGCAGAAGCATCAGCCGCTGTTGTAACAAGTGGTACGGCCACGCTGGAGACCGCACTTTTTGGGGTACCGGAAGTAATATGTTATAAAGGAAGCCCGGTATCTTACCAGATTGCCAAGTGGCTGGTAAAAATAAAATACATCTGCCTCGTAAACCTGGTGATGGATAAAGAAGTTGTAAAAGAATTGATACAAGACGATTTTACAGTTGCCAACTTAAAGACGGAATTAGACAGGATCTTATTTGATAATGATAAGCAACAACAGTTGAATAAGGACTACAATGAATTGTCCGAATTACTTAGTAAAGGCGGCCATGCTTCGGCAAATGCAGCAGCAAATATTTATCAATACCTGGATGCTGCTACAAAACAACCAACTTAACCACGATAAATATCAAAGCCAACAGGAAAAGAATAATGGATAAACGGTTAATACCGTGCATATACTTTACATAAGTAGACTTGGGTGCATTGGGATCTTTTTTTTTGAGGTAAAGATATTCTGCAATTTGACTCAGGATGCCCATAGATTTGTTCTTTTATTAGGTGCAAGTTATATGTTAAAAACAGCAATCAGGTCCATTTGTTCGCCATTTTATGTAACCATGTAAATTTAAATTTACCTTTTTAACCGGCGCTTTGCTTCAGCCCCTTTTTAGCTGCCGCCATTACGCTAAAACCATATATTTACAAAGCAAAACAACCCAACATGACACGTGAAGAAAAATTTATGCAGGAAGCAATTGAACTTTCCCGGCAAGGTATTACACAAAACGAAGGCGGGCCTTTTGGTTGCGTTATTGTTAAAGACGATGTGATTGTGGGGCGTGGCAATAACAAAGTAACTTCTACCAACGACCCAACGGCTCATGCAGAAGTGGTTGCAATAAGGGATGCCTGCAAAAACCTGGGCAGTTTTCAGCTAGAAGATTGCGAGGTATATACCAGTTGTGAACCCTGCCCCATGTGCCTTGGAGCCATCTATTGGGCAAGACCAAAGGTTGTTTACTTTGCCAATAACAGGGAAGACGCTGCCACAATTGGATTCGACGATTCAATGATCTACGAAGAAATGTCGGCGGGCATTGATGACCGTAAAATTCCAATTAAGTGCCTGGGACGGGAAGATGCCCTCAAAATTTTTAATGAATGGGCCAACAAAACAGATAAGACTGTCTACTAGGTTTTGTTTTTTACTGCAATGATCTCGGCCGCAATGCTTATGGCGATCTCAGCAGGTGTTTCACTTTTTATGGGCAGGCCAATGGGTGTATGGATGACCTTAAGTAAATGTTCTTCCATTTTTTCCTGGCGATAACTGTCAAACAATTTTTCTATTTTTTTTAAGCTGCCCAATATGCCGATGTATTTTACCTTCTTATGCATAATGGCACGAAAAGCAATATCATCTGTACGATAACCAAAGGTCATGACAGGCACGTAAATATTATCCCCCTCCGGCACTTGTGCCGCCAGTTCAGAATAGTCATCCAGGATAATTCTTTCGTGCACAAAGTTATTGGCTACTACAGTACTGAGACCTTCCCTGGTTTCATACAACCTGATATAAAAATCCTGCATGCTCATAATTTGCGACAATGCAAGGGCGCAATGCCCGCCCCCTATTATGTGTAGTTGATTCTTAAATCCTGATTTCTCCACCATAACAAAATCATCAGGATTCTTCTGCACACAATTATAATTCTTTAGTGGTACTGCATCATTAAAGGCAATGCCATCATTACTGATTGTTAAAGTACCATTCTTGAATTGTTGTAATGAAGCTGCAAGTTGAGTAATGGCCGCCTTATCAGATGGCCGTAGCTGGTAAAAGAAAATGCTTTGCTCTCCGGAGCAGATCATACCACTCTGGTTTTGTGCTTTAATCTTATCGTGCACTTGCTTGTACACCTCGCTAACTACATCGCCTGAGGCAAGTCGGGCTTTTGCCATTTCAACAAACTTGTGCTCCATGATGCCACCGCCAATAGATCCACAAAAACTATTGTCGGCACCCACGGCCATGGTAAAGCCCTGCCTGCCCGGGGAGCTTCCCTCGCTTTGAAAAACATATAACAAAATCACTTCCACCGAAGCATTCATTTTATCATGAATATAAATCCAGGGATCTATCATAATGAAATTTAGTTGTTTTTCTTAATCATCTAAAAAGCCCATTACTTTCTTCTGTTCTCTAATATTTTCTTGAATGATCTGCTGCGAATCTCATCTACCGTTAAACCGGTTTGCAACAGCTCTTCTTCCGTAATGGCGCCACTGTTTAATGCTCTTAAAAAATAATTAAGGAGCCCTTGGCCCGTGGCGGCATCATCAAATACATCACCTATCAGCGTTGCCCTTGCTGCTTTTTCAACGAAGGTTTTTAGCCGTTCTACCGCTTCATCATAGCTTTCTAAAAAGAAAGCAAACACCGCTGCATACCTCATGGGAAACTGGGCGGGGTTCAGGTCCCAACCCTGGTAAAAACCATTCCACAATGAATGACGAATATGATCGTAACCTTTTTTCCATGCACGGTGAATTACCTCCCTGTTTTCTTGAAACTCTTGCTCGGTAAGACTTTCGCCCCGGTGCGGCCCGATGGGCATCGTGTTGGTGGCACCGTCGCTTAACCAAATTCCGGTATGTGCCAATGCTACCTTCGTCATATGATGGGCAAAGTCGCACACCGGGTGATCCATTTCCTGGTACTTTGCCGTGATGTTGCAACTTGCTGTATAATCGTAGGTGCCAAAATGCATCGCAATACATCTCCCTTTAGCAGCCTTTATAAATTTATACAAAGGGTTAGTACCATTTGCAGCCATGATGGATTGCGTTGTTTCTACCATCATTTCCATTTTTAGCGTACCGTTGGCAATGCCGTTTTCTTGTTCCAGTATGCTGAAAATATCTGCCAACACAGTCGGCTGCTCCGGAATGGTAACCTTGGGCAACATCACCACAAAATTATCCGGCAATTTGCCGCCAGTTGCTTTTGCCAGGGTGCTTACAAAAATATCGAGTGTGCGCAGTCCCCGCTCTTTCATTTCTTCGGTGAATGGTTTGATGCGTATGCCGATAAAAGCCGGCAGCGTGCCTTCCTTCATGCCACGGGCTACTTCATTGGCAGCCACTCTTGCTGTTTCATCTTCCTCTTCATTGCTGCGGTTTCCGTAGCCGTCTTCAAAATCTATCCGAAAATCTTCAATGGCCTCAGCCTCGAGTTTAGCATTTACTTTATCAAAAACTTTTTTGCTGATAGACGAATCTATTCCAAACACTTTTTCAAAAACCTCATGGTCCGGTGCGTATATTTCAAATAATTCGATAGCTCTTTTACCCAATGCTGCGGCTGTATCGTATTTAAAAAGATTGGCACCGCCATACAAGGTATGTACGGGTTGCCGGTCGCTTCTGTCGCCAGGATAAATTTCCTGGAATGCTGTATTGGCATCCTTTAACTTATTAAATAGCATTTCTTTTTTTTCTGCCGGAATCGTTGTACTCATTCGTTTGAATTTATTGCTAAAATATTTTTTATGAAGTTATGCTACCAACCATTAGCTACCCCTGTAGGTGGAATAGCCATAAGGATTTATCAAAAGTGGTATATGGTAATGGCTATCATCAGTAATTGAGAAATGCACCTGCACCTCGGGATAAAATGTTTCCACACCTGATTTCTTAAAATAATCACCCGTACTAAAAACTAGTTTATAATCTCCTTTTGGCAATAGTCTTTCAGGCGGCAATAAGTCGGCTAATCTCCCATCGTTGTTAGTTATGCCTGTTGAAATTTTCCGCCAGATTGCATCTGTCGATTTTAATAAATGAATATTTATTCCTTTGCCGGGCTTGCCCACGCTTGTATCCAACACATGGCTGGTAAGCTGACAAGGTTGCAATGATTCTTCATCCATGTTTAACAACTGCTGCAAACGAATGATGCTGATCTTCATTTGCTCCCCCATGGCAATATGCAACTCTTCTTGTCGTGAATTACGAAGCCGATCTTCCATCAGCGCCAACATTTCGCCGGCTGATTTACCGGTAGCGCATACAATAAAAATAAACCCATTTTCTTCTTCGTAGGATTTGTTTGCCTGCATCAATGCTTCAATGGTTTTGTCAGTAGCTGTTGTTATGCCTTTCTGTTCCTGCCCGGCAAATTTTTCTTTTAAGCTGCCCTTATCACCAATCTTTGGATGATGCGCAAATGCTTCCAGCCAATCTGCTTCAGTGCATTCGTCATACCAGCATGCAATGGCCTGCTGCACGAGTTGCCTAAGGGAATCGAATGTTTCTTTCTCTAAAAGAGCAGCTACCCATCTCTCCGACGAACAGCAGCTAACCAGGGCCGCAGCCTTTGTGTGTTTATCTGATTGATTGAATGATTCCAGCGTCATAATATAAATGCTTTACTTATTTTAAAGAAGCTCCCTGTTCAATCCAGCATCTCAGGATATCCCGTTCTTCTTCCGTCATATTTGTTTTATTATTTTGCGGCATCGTTTTAGTGATCACCACCCGTTGCATAATTTTTTCTTTCAACAATACAATATTCGCGGGCAGGTCATAAGCAATTCCATTGGGTGGGGCGCTATAGAAATCATCTGTTGGCCGGGCCGAATGGCAACTGATGCACCTGCGTTGTATAACTGCATTTGCCTCATCAAACGTTACTGCTGTATTGCAGGCTCCCGGTTTAACCGGGGCCGAAATATAGGCAGCAGAAAGCAGGATTATAATGGACACCGGCAACACCCATACCGACAACTGCCCTTTTTCCTTCAGGTTAAGATAATGTTTTACGCCCGCAGTACCCAGCGTTATGATCGCTAATATCAACCAGGGATACTTAAAACCGAAAGTGCTGGGAAAATGATTGCTGATCATCACAAACAAAACTGGCAACGTAAGGTAATTATTATGCAGGGAACGCAGGCCCGCATTCCTGCCCAATTGCGGGTTTAACGGCAGGCCTTTTTCTGCAGCTTTCACCATGGCTTTTTGTGAGGGAATTATTACAAAAAAAACATTGGCTGCCATGATGGTGCCCAGCAATGCACCAAAATGAATATAGGCCGCCCTTGCACTAAACACCCTGCAATAAAAATAAGCGAAGCCTATTGCTACAAGAAATCCGATCAATGAAAACAATTGATCCTTCTTTACCAATGCACTTTTACATAACAGGTCGTATAATATCCAGCCCACTATAAAAGATCCAATACCAATACCAACACCCGTCCATGCGGAAATATCTAAAATATTTTTGTCAATAAGAATGGAAGTTGCATTAAAGTAATACACCACGAACAACAAACAAAATCCTGAGAGCCATGTAAAGTAGGCTTCATACTTAAACCAATGCAGGTGTTTGGTATAGTGCGTGGAGCAACTTTATATTTCTCCAGGTAATAAAACCCGCCGCCATGTATTGCCCAAAGATTACCTGCCAGTTCCTCCCGAACATTTTTTGTGCGGTTGAGTGCATTTTCTAAAAACACAAAATAGAAAGAGGCCCCGATCCATGCAATACCAAATGTGATATGCATGAGTCGAACAATTATATTCAGCCACTCCATAAAATGTCCTTCCCAAACCGTGCCCCTCAGCATAACATACAATGAAACGAGCATGCCAATTGTGGTGAGGATGATAGCAGTAGTAACAAATGTTTGTGTTGTTACGATATTGATTCTGCTGAGTGGCGAAATATTATCATCGAGTTCTTCATCGGCCATTCGTTGTATAGTCATATTACGCAGGTAATACGTTAATATCACCAGCATAATGAGTATGCAGAATAGCACCGATAAAAGAATGACTCCACTCATGGCTTATGCTTTTTTTCCAAATAACCTCAACCGGCTGATACCTCCATCCGGGAAAATATTGAGCCGCACATGTGTAAACGGCCCTTTTGATTCCGCCATAAAATCGTGCTCGGTATCTGCTGATAATTTGCTGGGGTGTAAAATTATTTGCCATGCTGCATCATCCTTCAACAACCTTTCATCATCATCACAAATACATCCTTCAATGCTGCAACTGTCGGGGTAATTTCCTTTGAAATGGCAGGTATCTACCAAAATGCTTTCAATGGTTCCTTCGCAGGCAAGTTTCACAATTACCCAGTCACGGTTATTGGGTGTACGGTTGCGTTTGGTTTCCCAGCCATCGCCCATATTTGCACCCCGGTTGGGCATTAACAGGTTGCTCATGTCGCTAAAGAACATATCGTTGCAGGCAATTGCTTTTGCACCATTCAGGGCCGAAGCCAGGTCGATCAGCTCGTTGCTGTCTGTTTTATCCCAATCTTTAAAAACATCTCCGTAGACCCTGAACCTCGCCACGCCACCGTCCGGGTAAATATGCAGCCGCACATGTGTGAACAAAGATGAATTATCATTCGAGAAGAAATTCTGGCTGCCGGCATCAAGGTGTGATTGTGGTATCAATGATTTCCATTCCACCGCTTCCCAGTCTTCAATTCCCTCAACGTCTTGCAGGAAAGCCGCTTCCACAGCAGCATGTGGCGGATGGTTGCCCAGGAAGAAATTGGTATCTATATCAAAGCCTGTAATCCTGCCAGGCGCTGCCAGTTGAATCACAGCCCAGTCGTGGCCGGATGTACGCTTACGGCGACTTTCCCAACCATCCATCCATTTGCCTCTTTCGGTATATTTATCTGCAATAAACACTCCCCTGCCTGGCATGATAAGATTTTCTTTTTCTGCAAAAAAATCATCTGTACAGTACAAAACTTTTCCTCCCAGTCTTGCTGCAGCAAGATCTGTCTTCGTGGTGAAGGCAGGTGATTCTTTAATTATTTCTTTTACTTTTTCAAAAGCCATTTACCAGCGTTTTTATTGATGATGGTGTTTTTATCGTACACGGTTATTCCATTAACGATGGTGGTTTGCACCCGGCCAAACAATTGTTTGTTTACATAAGGGCTGATGTTATGCTTGTGTAATATATCAGCAGCAGCAACTACAAACGATGCATCCGGTTCCCATACCAGCAGGTCTGCATCGGCACCAGGCTGAATAAAACCTTTTTGTTGTTGCAGGTTTAAAAATAACGCAGGTTGTTCAGTAAGCAATGGAATGAACTGCGCTAAGGTTAGTTCATCCTTTAATGCAGTATAAGCAGCGGGCAGTAAAAACTGTAGGCCTGCAATGCCACCCCATGCCGCTGCAAAATTCCCCGTATCAATTTGTTTCAAACCAGGCGGGGCAGGCGAATGATCGGTGGTAATAAAATCCAGCACTTTATCAGCCAATGCTTTTTTTAGCAACCGGTTATTTGCACGGCCCCTGATAGGTGGCGCACATTTGTATATCGTTGCCTTATCCGGAATATCCTCTGCATTAAACAACAGGTATTGCGGGCAGGTTTCGGCCGTTAGTGGCAAACCTGCGGCCTTTGCGGATGCGATGGCTGGCAAAGCTTCGGCTGATGAAACGTGCACGATATGTGTTTTGCAACGGTGTTTTTTACATAGTCTGATCATCAGTTCAATCGCTTCGTTTTCCCATTTGGCAGGCCGGCTTTGCAGATAGGCCTGGTAACTTACAGGCGTAGCCGCTAATGCATCAGCATGATCATCGTCCGATAATTCGCAATGTACCAACAGCGGAATTCCGAGTCCTGCAATGATGGGCATTGCTTCCTCCAGGTCTGTTGCTGCCACGTTTGGAAAATCTTCTATACCGGAATGCGTTAAAAAACATTTTACTCCAAGTACACCTGCTTTGGCCATTGCAGCCAACTCACCAGCGTTACCAGGTACCAGGCCGGCATAAAAACCAACATTCACATGTAGCTTACCGGCAGATGCATCCAGCTTCTCTTGCAATGCAGCGGTTGTTGTAGTTACCGGGCTGGCATTTAAAGGCATATCAATTATGCTGGCAATGCCTCCAGCAGCCGCAGCCATCGTGGCAGTATCAAAGCCTTCCCATGCTGTTCGCCCTGGTTCATTTACATGTACATGTGCATCTATGATGGCCGGCATTAAAACAGCTCTTCCCACATCAGTTGCGCCATCTTCTTTATTGAAAATTATGTTGGTGATCTTGCCATCCTGGTAACAAACAGTAGCGGGCTGTAACCTGCCATTCACCCAGCACCGCTCACTATATATTTTTCCGCTTCTTGTCAAGATTAATTAATTAAAGGAATTATTTAGAACCGGATAATTGGTGCATGCCAGATTTGATCTCGGCAGGGTTCTTTTCATATAAACCCATCAATACTTTTTCCGGCGTCATTGGCGCATGGAATCCTATGTTACTGGAAGGGTTAAACGCTTTAATGGCATTGCGTAATGCAAAATATGTTCCGAGGCCATACATTAACGGCGGTTCGCCTACAGCTTTAGATCTGAAGATCGCAAGGTTTTCTGTTGTAGTTTCCAACCAGCCTATGTTTATTTCTTTTGGTACCGAATATATATCTGGGATCTTGTAAGTTGACAAGGCGTTGCTTTTAAGCTTCCCATTCTCATCGTACAATAATTCTTCCATTGTCATCCAACCAATACCTTGCACCAGCCCACCTTCTATCTGTCCACGATCTACCATTGAATTCATGCTGCTGCCAAAATCGTGTACCAGGTTCACCGCATCAATTTCATAAATGCCCCGCAGGCAATCAACCGTAACCTGTGTGATGGCAGTACCGTACACATGGTATGCAAAGGGATGCCCTTTTTCTGTGAGGGGATCATAGTGAATTGCTTCGGGGGTGTAATGTGCATGCTCACTCAGGCTTTTCCGCCGCATGTAGGTTTGCATCACCAATTCATTCCAGGTAATTGCGGTGGCTACGCCTGAAAGCCATACCAGTTCATTTCTAATTTCAACGTCCGCTATGGGGGCTTCCAATATTTCTGCTGCTGTTTCTTTTAATCGACCCAGTAGTTTTTCACAAGCAAGCTCTAATGCTTTTCCATTAAGATCGGCAGTTGCGCTGGCCGCCGATGGTGATGTGTTGGCGATGCGATAGGTGTTTGTAGAATTTAGTTTTACCCGTTGTGGCGAAACAGAAAAGATGGTAGCTGCCACCTGCAGCATTTTGGTATTAACGCCCTGTCCCATTTCTACGGCACCTGTACTTACGGCTATACTTCCATCGGTATAAATATGCACCAGCGCTCTTGCCTGGTTCATCATTGTTTTTGTAAAGGAAATGCCGAAACAGATGGGCATTAATGCAATTCCTTTTTTAATCAATTTGCTATTAGCATTAAATGCTTCTACGGATGCTATCATAGCTTGCAAGTCGTACGATTCAACGGCTTGCTGCCAGCATTCATTTGCCTCGCTAACTGCCAACTGACCATATGGAAAACTATCCCCGGTTTTTAATAAATTCTTTTGCTGAATTGTCCATGCCGGTATTCCCAATTCATCCGCAGCTTTTGCTATAGCTGCTTCTATTACGAACATACCCTGCGGACCACCAAATCCACGAAAAGCAGTATTGGGCGGCAGGTTGGTACGGCAACTATAAGCGGTGGCAGTAACATTCGGTATATAATAGCTATTGTTGCAATGAAACAAGGTGCGCTCCAATACAGCCGGGGACAGATCGGCTGCAGCGCCAGCGTTCTGGTAAAATGTGGCCTCGTAGGCCACTATGCGGTATTCATTGTCCAGGCCTATTTTGAAATCGGAAGTATAAGGATTGCGCTTGCCGGTCATGCGCATATCTTCCATCCTGCTGAGACAATATTTTACAGGACGTTTTAAAAGTATTGCACCCAGGGCACAAAATATTCCCCAACAGGTTGCCTGGTCTTCTTTACCCCCAAACCCACCACCAAGGCGGGTTACATCAACCTCTATACAATGCATAGGAAGTGCAAGTACATCGGCAGCATGACGCTGCACAGCAGTTGGGCCCTGCGTACTTGAATAAATCTGTACAGCGCCATTTTCTTTTGGCAAAGCATAGGCGCCCTGCGTTTCTATATACAGGTGTTCCTGGCCGTTAGTATCGGCGCTTCCTTCAAAAACATAATTGCATTTATCAAATGCGGTTGCACTATCACCCAGCCTGAATGTTCGGGGCGGAACTATCAGTTGGCCATTTTCTTTTGCAATCCTCGGATCAGTAATTACCGGTAGCGGATCTATTTTAATGTTGATGAGCCGCACCGCTTCATAAGCAATCTCCTGCGATTCTGCAATTACAAACGCTACCGGCATTCCGTTATAATGCACCACATCCTCAGCTAGCAAAGGTTCATCAGGAACAATGCCACCAATCTGGTTAATGCCGGGTATATCTTTGTAGGTTAATATGCTAACGACACCATACAACGCTAAAGCCGCCTTTACATCAAGTTCCAATATTTTACCATGTGCTTCCGGCGAGGCAAACACGGCACCAAACAACGTACCCGCCAAAACGGGTATATCATCCAGGTAAATGGACTCTCCTCGTGTATGTGTATATGAATCAATATTGATCATAAGCGTCTTATAAATTTAGTGCTGGCATTAATTTTAAGAAATGGGCTTTTACTAATTGTTGAAGCAGCAATGTTTTATATTCCGCAGTACCCCTTGCATCGCTTATAGGTGCAATTTCTGTATTTACAATAGTGAGTAACTCATTAACCGTTCCTTCATCCAGCGACTTCCCCTCCAAAAATGCACTCGCTTCTTTAAGAAACAAAGGTATGGGGCCTACACCGCCTGCAGACAGGCCGGCTTTCTTCACCAACCCATTCTCTATTTTTAAATTGATAGCTGTATTCACGCTTGCAATATCGAGATGGGTACGCTTGCTCACTTTTTCGAAATTGAAAAAATCTTCCGGCCCAGGAAGGGTGCAGCTAATTTGTTCAATGAACTCATCATCGGTTTTATCCGTTACCTTATACGATTTAAAAAATGATCTGAGTGGCACATTTCTTTTTTGAGTTCCATTACTGATGCTGATTTGTGCATCCAGCGCCAGGAAAAAAATACTGAAATCTCCTATTGGTGAAGCATTGCAAAAATTACCGGCAATGGTAGCCATATTTCGTATGGGCGTTGATGACACCAATTTGATATATTTATCCAACCCGGGAAAATGCTGCTGAAATACATCAGAAGCGGCGATGTCTGCAACTGTAGTAGAAGCACCCATGGTACAATCAACTGCATCACTCGCAATTCCATTCAATTCCTTTTTATCAAACAAGAAAAGAATATTTTCTTTCACCATTGTTTCGTGTTGTTGCACATACAGGTCGGTGCCTCCACCCAATATTTTTTTCTTTGAGAACAGGGTTCCATTTTCCCCGTTTACCTGCAGCAACCGGAATAATTTTTCCTTAATCTCTAAAAAATACTCGGGGATAATTTGGTTAGCTACTGCGAAGGCAAGCGGTTCCCTTCCATTACGCTCCTGCATCAGTAAATTAATTTTTTCAGCAGCTCTTTCTATTGATTTATAGCCGGTACACCTGCAAATATTTCCGTCGATGGATTTGATGGCTTTCTCTTGCGAAGGTTCATCCTTGCTCATACAAAAACCAGCTAGCGAAACAATAAAACCTGGTGTGCAGAATCCACATTGCGTGGCACCATTTTCAGCAAAAGATTGTTGAAGGGCATTTAGCTCCTTGAGATTAATACCTTCAATAGTTACGATGTGTTTGCCTGCTGCGTTGCCAATAGGCATCAGGCAACTGGTGGCATTGGTATAATGCAAATCGCCATTTTGCCTTTCACCTACCAGTATGGTGCATGCACCACAATCACCTTCCCGGCATCCTATCTTAGTACCCTTGAGGTGTTGATGATAACGGATAAAATCTAATAACAACGTACCTGCAGGCAGGGAGGTTGAAACTTTTGTATTATTTAATATAAACTGTAGCAATGTGTTAGTTTGATGACATTAAAGTTAAGATATTTGGTTTAATACATGCCGTAGAGTTGCTTTAATCAGTTAAACAAAAAATGCTAAGCATCCCATGTGGTAAATCTTTTATATTTACAGCATGCAATGGTTCGGGCTTTCTACTGCTTTCCTGGCAACCATTTCCTGGGCGCTTTGTACATTTCCTTTCACCAGGGCGGGAAGGGTGATGAGTGTACCGACAATGAACTTGTTACGATTGGTAGCAGGTGCGGCCATGGTCCTGCTCTTTACTTTACTCTTTGAATGGAGCAATGTTACTGCAATTTTTTCTCCTGTTTACCTGGATGGCTGGTTGTGGCTGGGCTTGTCAGGAATAGTGGCCCTGTGTATCGGCGACTTCCTGAGTTACCGCATGTTTACCATACTAAGCCCGAGGTACGGTGCTGTGTTTGCCACTATGTCGCCGGCTAGTGCTTTGTTGTTTGGGTGGATATTATTGAACGAATCGGTAAACGTTGTAGGATTGGTTGGTATGACCATCACCATTGGCGGAGTTTTAGGCATGAGTTTTAGCCGGCAGGAACGAAAAAGTATTCCCAATCATGGGCAGGGATCTGTACTTCGGGGAATGTTGTACGGCAGCATTGGCGCATTATGTAACGGAATAGGTACCGTATGCAGTAAACAGGGTTTTCTCTTACAACTGGAAAGAGGATATCCGCTTCAGCCACTCACGGGCACCTTTATACGAATATTTGTATCAGCCTTAATTGTAACAACCATTCTATTTATTACCGGCAAATTACGCAAACAAGCCAGGAATCTTGTGGCCCAACCACCAGCTATCTTAAGAATTGCTATGCTGGCTATCCTGCTAGGTCCACTGCTGGCCGTTAGCTTTTCTATGATGGCCATTCAAACTATCAACGTAGCAGTTGCACAAACAATTTATGCACTAGTGCCGGTGGTTGCGCTGTTGGTCGCTCATTTTTTTTACAAGGAAAAGATCACCAGCCATGCGCTGGTTGGAGTATTGCTCGCCATACTTGGCGTATCTGTTTTAATCTGGCGAAATGATATCAGCATGCTGATAACAGGCACTTAGACTTTTATTAACTGGCATACTTCAGTTTGAATTTATTGATGCTGTGCTCCCGCAGGAATACCAAGGCTTCCTCTACTGAATCAGTAAATAGAAAAAGTTTTTCATCTTCAGGAGAAATGGTTCCTGCTTCTTTCATGATGGTAATATGTTCCATTATTTTCCGGTAAAATTCTTTATCAAAAATAATGACTGGGAACTCCTGTATCTTTTTAGTTTGAATAAGCGTAATTGCTTCAAAGTATTCATCCAGCGTACCGAACCCGCCAGGCAACACAATGAATGCGTATGAATATTTCAATAGCAACGTTTTGCGTACAAAAAAGAATTTTATATCCACCGATTTATCAAGGTAGATATTCTGGTATTGCTCATGCGGCAGCACAATATTGCATCCCACACTACGGCCACCAACATCCTTAGCACCCCTGTTTGCAGCTTCCATTATTCCGGGCCCGCCACCTGTCATGATGGTGAAGCCAAGTTTTGCAATGGCAGCACCAATTTCCCTGGCCAGCTTGTAAGAAGGATGATCTTCTTTGAAACGTGCAGAACCAAATACCGTTACACATGGCCCCACATAATGGAGTGTCCTGAACCCCTTGATGAATTCCAGCATTACGCTAACCGTAAACTTGAATTCCTTCCAGCGGCTTTGCGGACCTTCTAAAAACTTTATCTCGGTTCTGGATGCTGCTACTTTGTTCTTAATCATTTTTCAATATAGCAAAAAATGGGGAACCTGTCTAAAACACAAAACCCCTGGTTGGCTAACCAGGGGTTCAACATTTATTGTTAATTGAAAAAAACTAATCTATGCCCAGGTAATATCCCCTGGATTGAGGGAGGCAATAAAATCGCTTCCGGCCTGTTGACCTGTTGCCAGCATCTGCTTCATCTCTACAGGATCGAACGTAAGCCCACCCGGGCCTCCGCCCAATGGTGAAGGCGGACGAAAGGTAAAGAATTTTAAAGGCTGTTTATTTTCATAAGGATTCTCCTTGCCGCGAATGGTAAAATAATCCTCGATGCTGACTTCATCTATACCTGCACGTTTCATTTTGCGTTTTACTGCATCAATATATTCCAGCGCCTCGTTGAATTGGTTGGGTATAATGAGATCGTTCTTACCAACATCCTCTGTAAAAATATCGATGGTTTGCTGCAGGATCGGAAAGATGGTTTTAAACTCTGTATCTACAATTACCTTATCACCTGTTGATAGTAAGATGGTAAAAATTTCAGTAGCGCCATTGTCGATTGCCATTTGAATACCGGCATATTCCCTTACGCCACCATCAACATACTGATGGTTGGGATTAGTTGCGCCCGGTATACCAAGATCTACTTTTATTGGCGGCATAAAAACAGGCTGGCAGGATGAAGCCATAACAGCTTTCCTGAAATGCTTTGCATTGGTTACCTGCTTCACTTCATAATGTTTTGATTTGGCTGCGTTCACGTTGTTGGTGTACACCACCAGTTCACTTGTTTGCAGGCAGGTTGTAGTTAGGTAAATCTTTTTGCCTGAAGCTTGCAGGATATCATAATTAGCATCGGTATAATATTTTTCAATGAGGTTCCACAGTGGTGTTGCATCAAAAATAGAATGTTCTGAAAGCCGGTTACCGATATTATCTTTCTTGATGATGTCACTAGTTTTCTGGGTGGTATACAATTCTTCCAGCAGGTCGTATGCTCCCATTGCCGCCAACGGTGCAATTAATGATCCGGTACTTGTGCCAACATACATATCAAAAACAAGATGTGGAAACTGGGCCAACAAACGTTTTATTACGCCCACCGCAAAAGCTCCCTTGGATCCGCCACCGCTTATTACCAATGCTCTGCTCATAATTATTTTTATTTTTATTGATTAAAAGGTTCTACCGTTTTCTTCTTTTTGCTGATGCGGAATCCTACTGCTGTCTGCAACCACCAGTTATTGAATTCATAATCCCGGTGGGCAGTTATTCCAAGGGTTATTAAATTCAGGAGGTCGACGTGCAGACCTCCCCCAACCAACTTCTGTTTACCGGTTCCCCATAAATGCTCTGCGGTAAGGTGCAGGTTGGCCGTACTGCCAAATGGCCCTGCATTGAAGGTTTTAAGCTTTATTGAAACAACAGGTCCTAACTGCCCTTCTATTTTTGTGTTTGCATAGAAACCACCCGCCACAACACCAGCCCTTAACAGGTGGGGCACTACTGTTACCTGGGGAATAAACTGGATACCTCCCACATACAAATCGGCACCACGATGAAAGTTAGTGACCATGCCGTTGTGAATTTTTGTATGCATGATAAAACCAGGAGGAAACTCAGTATCATCCTGGCTGAAACCGGTTACAGAAAAAAAACAATAAAATATCAGGAACAAAAATTTGGGGAAAACACTTCTCATAATGCCGTTTTTTAAAGTACAGCATAAATGTAACCTTCCATTCGGTTAAATGCAATACGCATTTAAGGCCATATGTAGCACCAGCATGTTTAATAGTGTATAAAAGAAAGTATCCAGGCTATACAAACAAAAAACGCTGCGGATTGCAGCGTTTTTTATTTGATCAATATTTACTGAATGTATATTTACAGGTGTGTCAATATCTCCTTCACCGATGCTCTTTCTTTATAATCTGGATTAAAGTAAGTAAACGTAATATTGCCATTTTTGTCAATGATATAAACCGCTGGTACCGGCAGGTTAGCACCGTTACTGCCGTTGGCCTTATCGAAATCAATGCCGTATTTCTTGTAACGTTCAATCGTGTTATCATCTACTTTAAATGCAACATCATAGGCATTCATGATCTTTAACCCATCATCAAAAAGTATAGGATAGGTTGCATTGGTTTTTGAAACTGTCTTGTTGATATTTTCTGGTTGCTCCGGAGATACCGCTACCAATGTGGCACCTTTGGCATTAATTAATGCAACTGAATCTTCTAACTGGCTGAGTTGCTTATTGCAATACGGGCACCATTGCCCACGATAAAAGACAATTACCACCGGGCCTTTTTTAAGCAAGCCGTCCAGCGAAACCGATTTACCATTTTGATCCATAGCTGAAAAGCCTGGTGCCTTGCTGTTTACCGCTAACCCTTTCGGTGTCATTTGGGCTGTTCCCAGTAAAGAGGTTAACATTAATATTCCAAGAAAAGAAAATAATTTCATTTTGATGTTTTTAATAATTATGAATTAATATGATTGACATTAAGCATTTATTCAGGAATATTCGCAGCCAGCAGATCTATAAACTCCTGTTGAATGCTGTTTGTTTTATCCTGTGCATACCAGCTATGTAATTCTTTTTCAAATTCATCCCAGGATCTTGCTCCAGGATTTTTTTTCCATGCAGTTAACAGTACCTGGGCATCCGCTGGCCGGGGGCCCCATTCAAAATTCTCTGTTCCCATTACATCATCAATAGAAATTAATTTAGGAATGGAACGGGCACCGTTGGTAAGGTGCTGATCCATCAAACCTGTGTGTTGATCCCGCAATGCTATCAATAATTTTATTTTATTTGGATCAAGTGCAGCAATTGCAGCAATAACGGGTAAACTCTGGGCACTATCGCCACACCACGCTTCGGTGAGTACAATCCACGTGTAGGTGTGAGGTAATTGATCTACTAACTTCATAAACTCTGGCCGCAACTCAATTGTTTTATTCAGTCTTTTCGTTCTTGCCCAATTTAACCTGGTGAACTCCGTGAGGCTGGGTGTACTTATTGCTGCGCTGCTAGTTCCGGTTTCTACCCAATTTTCAAAAGCCTTGATATAATTCTCGTAAGTAAGCAACCCATATTGGGTTAGTATTGTAGTCATACAAATTACTTTTTATATTGCGCCACGCCGTACTTTCCAAAGCTGATCAATTGTTTGGCATTTATGTAGCCCTTGGTATAGCTTACCAATTTGCCGTTGCTATCTACAATAATCAAAGTGGGATAAGCATTTACTTTATACTGCTCAGCCAAAACCGGACCATTCCCCTTTTCCATGTCAACGGCTATGTTAATGAAATGTTTGTTAAAGAATTCGCCAGCCGCTTGGTCTGGGAAAGTATTCCTTTTTAACATCCTGCACGGTCCGCACCATAATGCATATGCGTCAAGGAAGATAAGCTTATCCTGCTTTTTAGCTTCCTGCAACGCAGTGTTCCAATCACCTTTAAAGAACTGGATTCCCTCTTCAGCAACGCTAGCAGGTACGGAACTTTTTCTTTCCTTTGATGCAGTAAATCCTGTAACCAGGTAAATACTTAACAGGAACACGAAACCAAATAAAATCTTTTCTTTCATTGCTAAACGTTTTTGCCTTAAAGACATGTACTGCTGATTTACCTTACAATTATTTTGGCAATTTAACAACTGCAGCAGTTGGTTTTATTCAAACCAGGAAACAGGCATATAGCATACCGCCTATAATAACCGTATTTAATAGTTTTGGTTCAAAGAAAAAGCTGTTGCTGGAAATCAGCAGTTGTGGTTTTTATAATAAATTTTTTCGATAAACAGCAAGGCCGGTATCGCAGGCATTTTGGAACAAAAAATTTACCTGGAAAACTAAAGAAGTTTTTATCATGACTGGTGATTCATCAACTCCCGAATCCTGTTTTTAGCATCGTTGGGGAGTGTCTCAGTACTTTCAATGCATTTGCTTTCGCTGCTGATGATTTGAGAAGCTTTATGAAATCGCCTGCAAAGCCTGCACATGGCCAAATGCATTGTAAGCTGGGTGTTACCTACCAGGCCGAGTTTTCCTTCCTCTCTTTTTGCCGTCATCATCGTTGCTTCTTTGCAGGAAAGCAACAGGTATGTCATTAGATTCTTTTTCATATTAAAGCCAGTTTTTTTCCACACAACCCCTCATTTGAAGCCGGGCCCTGTGTAATAAAACCCAATAGTTTGACGAGCTGATATTTAAAACCTTACAGATCTCTTCAGATGGTAGATCTTCCATATACTTCAGCGTAAAAACCTGTTGTGGCAATTCCTTCAACCCGTCTTTGCACAGGTTGATAATAGTATGTAGTTCCTTGCGTTCTGTTTCATTATTGGAAATATGCCATTCCCCTCCACCGGTATTATTGCGCCAATGTTCTGCTTCGTTAAACCAGGGATCTTCTGAATCATTAATAACTGATGAAGCAGTTACCGTTTGTTGTGATGCCTTCTTCCGGTAATAATCTATGATCTTGTTTTTTAGTATAGCAAAAAGCCAGTTCTTTTCTGACGCTTCCCCTTTGTATCCCCCGATTCCTTTTAATGCTGATAAGAATGTATCCTGAACAATGTCTTCGGCTGCGGCCGTATCGTTTACCCTTGGCAGGCAGTACTGGTATAACATATCGCCATATAACTGTAACCAGTTTTGCGGGTTTGCCTGTTGAATTTCTTTTTCCATTACCGGGTTTTGGCTGTAAATATAAAGAATGCAGTAAAAAAATAGGTTTGCATCTGCCTTTCCCCGTATTAATCAAAATCAACAAAGGAATATTTGAAAGGAATGCCTTCATGCACTTATTGATGCACTTCCTGAAGCCCTGACCTAAAAAGAAGAAGGTGTCCTTTTTAGAGGACACCTTCGATCTAACATTGTGGAGAGTATCCCGATTGCCATCGGCACGACCTTCCCGATTCCTTCGGGACGCTCCAGACAACTGAGCATAAAAAAAGATCCACCTTAGTGAATCATTATCGTGGAGAGTATCCCGATTGCCATCGGGACGACCTTCCCGATTCCTTCGGGACGCTCCAGACAACTGAGCATAAAAAAAGATCCACCTTAGTGAATCTTTTTCGTGGAGAGTATCGGGGTCGAACCGACGACCTCTTGCATGCCATGCAAGCGCTCTAGCCAACTGAGCTAACCCCCCATTTAATTTATTTATCCGAACCAACGACCATCCCGATTCCTTCGAAACGCTCTAGCAATCCCCCATTGTACTTTTTTTCTCGAACGGACTGCAAATATAAAAGCAAACTTGTACCAATCAAAAACTATTTACAATTTCAAGGTTTTACTGGTTCGGCCATCTAAAAATCCCCAGTCCGAGAAAAAAATCGCCAATTCATATTTCAATATTCCCCATTTGTGGAGAAACTTGGATAGTAGAGACAGCATTTTCTATTTAAAACAGGTCGGCATAAAAAATGTATATACTACTTTGGTTTTTCATAGGATATTGGATTTAAACGGGACTTTATTTTTATTTAGTCCCTTTTTTTATGCCCCTGGGTCAGCCAATAAAAATGCCCCGATAATTCCAGGGCACTTAATAAATTACAATTTTTTAAACTGGATCAATCACCCCAGATTTCAGCTTCCCCGTTCAGCCATTTTTTTACCAGGCGGGTGCTGATTGATTTAGGCCTTTCCAGCGGCAAGCCAAGCGCCCTGTCCCAGCAGAGGCTGGCCAAAACACCAAGTGAACGGGAAACGCCAAACAATACTGTATAAAATTCATATTCTACCATTCCGTAATGCACCAGCAATGCACCACTATGTGCATCTACATTCGGCCATGGGTTCTTGATTTTTGCAATGCTGCCCAGTATCTCGGGAACCACTTCGTATACATTCCATACTGTTTGCACTAAAAGATCGTTTGGCATATGTTTTTTGCCAAATTCCATTTGAGCAGTAAACCGTGGATCGGTTTGCCTTAACACAGCGTGGCCATAACCCGGTACCACTTTGCCTTCACTCAAGGTCTTCTTCACATATTCAGCTATCTGTTCTTTTGTTGGTGACTCTGAGCCAATCTGCTCTCTCAACTCAAATATCCATTTGATTACTTCCTGGTTGGCAAGGCCGTGCAATGGGCCGGCAAGTCCATTCATACCAGCCGCAAAACTTAAGTAAGGATCACTTAATGCAGAGCCTACCAGGTGGGTAGTGTGTGCGCTAACGTTACCGCCTTCATGATCTGCATGTATCGTCATGTACAAGCGCATCAGTTCTTTAAATCCTTCATCATTATAACCCATCATATGGGCAAAATTTCCTGACCAGTCTAACAGTCCGTTAGGTTGTATATGATCGCCGCCTTTGTACTTTCTGCGGTAAATGTATGCAGCAATACGAGGCAAACGGGCAATCAGGTCCATGGTATCATCAAATACTTCGGCCCAGTAATCTTTTTTACTTAGTCCTTTTGCATAGCTTTTTGCAAACTGGCTTTCCGTTTGCAAAGCCATAATACCCACCACAAATTGCGTCATTGGGTGAGATGATACAGGCAAAGCATCAATGGTAGCAAATACATGAGAAGGAACATGACTCCTGCGTTGCCATACGCTGCTTAGGTTTTGCACTTCATCGTCAGTTGGCAATTCTCCAAGCAACATCAGCAAGAACAATCCTTCGGGTAATGGCTCAGATCCTCCCGGGGCTTTTGGTAATTTTTGCTGTAACTCGGGTATTGAATAACCGCGGAAACGGATACCATCCTGTGCATCCAGCAATGATGTTTCGGTAACCAGCCCAGTTATGCCACGCATGCCCTGGTAAACCTGAGATAGTGTTACTTCGCCAATGGGTTTATCGCCATGCTCTTTTAAAAGCTCTTTTATTTCTGCAGCAATGATATCTGCTTTTTCTTTAAAACTGTCTTTAATAACTCCCATATATTTTATAATTGAACGGTAATTGATTCAGTTTTATGTTCTTAATTTCTGGCAGGAAAGCAGCAATTTACCATGCGACTGTTTGTATTTTCAGTTTTGAAAAATATACCGGCCTTCTTGAATTAATCGGTTGAATAGTAGTATGAAACAACATGCAATCTCCTATAGAATCGGGTTAAAATTACGATGCCTGCATGGGTAAAACAAAAGAAATGGGAGAAAGTTTGCATTTAATGGCCGAACGGCTATTTAGGTGCCCTTTTGTATAAATAAAAGGCAATAAAACCGAAGATAATATTGGGTACCCACGCTGCCAGCCATGGCGAAAAACTACCCTTAGTTGCAAAAACAACACTAATACGGCTGAAGAGAATATACACCACACATAAGATAACACCTACTGCAAGATGCATTCCGCTGCCGCCCCGCACTTTACGGGACGCTAACGACACCCCGATGACCGTAAGGATAAGCACAGAAGCCGGAATGGCATCCCTGTTATATCGTTCTACCAACAGAGTGCTCAGGGTCTCCGATCCTCTTAACCTTTCTTGTTTAATAAATCTATCCAGCTCCGGTGTAGGCATCTGGTCTTTTAAGTATTCGTCCTTTTTCAGATCCAGGGGTTTGAAATTGGATTTGAGCCACAGCCTTTCGTTGTTCTTGACCGTTTCTGATTTTTCATTAAAGTAACGCTCCTGCACACCCAATAAGTTCCATTTATTAAAGCTGGTATCCCAGTTAAAATTGGAAGCCCTCAGGTTATAGGTAATGGCATTATTCTTAAAAGTTTGAATAAACAAACCTACACCAGTTTTAGAAACGGTATCGTACCCTTTTATACCGAGGTAGGAATTAGAATCGAGTTTGAAATAAATGTTGCGCTTGTAACTCGAATTCATGTTTGCAGAACCTTTATTTACATCAATATAATTTTTTTCAAAATCGCCCCATATGCCATTTGCCTTTGGCACAACATATTGGTAACCGGCCCATAACAGGCCTGCCAGTAAAGTGCCAGCCACAACAAAGGGAAGCATGAAGCGCCGGTAGCTTACACCGCTGCTTAAAATGGCAATTACTTCTGACCTGCCAGCCATTTTTGATGTAAAAAAAATGACAGCAATAAAAACAAACAAGGGAAAAAGCATGGCATCAATACGTGGAATGAATCCTACGTAGTATTCGGTAAAAATGCGCCATGCGGGCAATTTAGATTTAACGAAATCATCCGTGTGTTCACTAATATCAACCACCACAACAATAGCAGTAAGCAGTAGTAAACAGAAGAAGAAAGTGCTCAATAATTTGGTAACAATATATTTATCTATTTTCTTCATCCGGGGTGGAAAGATAATTCAATTAAGGTTGACTGCTGAAAAGCATAAAGTGAAAACTTTGAAAATTCTTTATGCGCCAGCATGTGCAGCAATTGCACTTGCAGCTACCCAACCGGTGGTCCATGCATTTTGAAAATTAAAGCCACCGGTTACTCCATCTACATTCAATATTTCGCCGGCAAAATATAAGCCGGGTACAATTTTGCTCTGCATGGTATTAACGTCTACTTCTTCTGTTAAAATACCGCCGGCAGTAACAAATTCTTCTTTGAAAGTGGTTTTACCTTTTACTTCCATTTCCTGTGCACAAATCAGTTTAACTAATTTATTCTGCTCTTTGGCTGGGAGGTCTGCCCAGCGCATGTCTGGCGCTATACCTGCCTGCTGCAGAAAATATTCCCACAATCTGGATGGTAAACCCAGGGGGTTGCGGTTAATGATTTTTTGCTTTGCGATATCAAATCGAACCAGTTGTATTTTTTCTTTTAAGCTGTTTTCATTGAAGGTGGGCAGCCAGTTAACGTGTACCTGGAAACTGTAGTTTTTTGCTGCCAGTTCTCTTGCTGCCCATGCAGAAAGTTTCAATGCAGCCGGTCCACTTAATCCCCAATGGGTAATAAGCAGCGGCCCCGATTGCTGCAACTTTGTTCCTGCAATTTTAATGCTGGCATCTGGCACACTAATGCCCATGAGTTCTGTAATACTGTTACCAGGAATATTTAAACTAAAGAGCGAAGGAACCGGTTGTTCAATTGTGTGGCCGGTTTTTACCAGCCAATCAAACTGCCCCGCTTTAGGAAATCCGCCACAGGCTATGCAAACATAATCTGCACTCAGGGTATTGCCATTGGCCAATGTTAGTGAAAAAGATGGCCTTGCATCAATTGCATTTTTCACGGGTATAATTTCCTTTACTGCTGTTTGCACTTTTACCTGCACGTTATATTGTGAAGCCTCTTTTAGCAAACAATCAATTACTGATTGCGAAGTATTGCTTTGCGGAAACATTCTTCCATCTGCTTCTGTTTTTAACGGAACGCCACGTTGGGTAAACCAATCAATACAATCGGTAGTAAAAAAATGATGGAATGCTTTCTTTAAAAATGAAGCCCCACGTGGATACCTGCGTATCATATCTGCCATTGAAAAACAAGCATGCGTTACGTTGCACCTGCCGCCACCGCTCACCTTAACTTTACTAAGCAATTTATCAGACTTCTCCAGCAAGAGCACTTCTAATTGCGGATGCAACCTGGCAGCGTTTACCGCACAAAAAAAACCGGCGGCACCGCCGCCGATCACTATTAATTTTTTATTAGATTTTACGGAGTTGTTCATCAGTTTCTTTGCATTGCCTTACCCGCCATGGCTCCATGTTAAATTAGCGTTCGCTTTTTCTGCGGCTTCAATTTCTTCAAAAGAAGATAAAATATCGGGAGCACCGGTAGTAATGCAAACGTCATGTTCAAAATGAGCGGAAGGCTGGTTGTCTTTTGTGCGAATAGTCCATTCATCATCGTCTTGGTATACTTCCTTTACGCCCATATTAATCATAGGCTCAATGGCCAGCACCATACCCGGTTTCAATTTAGCAAGCGTTCCTCTCTTGCCATAATTAGGTACCTGCGGCTCCTCGTGCAGGCTGCGGCCAAGGCCGTGCCCTACAAGGTCTCTCACTACACCATATCCATGCTTTTTTTCTGTATGATCCTGTATGGCCCAGGCAATATCGCCTACCCTGTTACCTCGCCTTGCCTTTTCTATTCCTTTATACAATGATTCTTTAGTAACCTTCAAAAGCATTTTAACCTCATCAGTTATTTCACCTATTGCATAAGTGTAAGCACTATCTCCATGAAAGCCATTCTTATAAATCCCAATATCGAGCGAAACAATGTCACCGTTTTTCAACTCATAATCTGATGGGAAACCATGTACTACTGCCTCGTTCACAGATATGCAGGTAGCAAATGGATAGGTGCCCCCGTAATTTTTAAAAGAGGGTGTTCCGCCATTGTCCCGGATGAATTCTTCTGCAAGATCGTTTAACTTGATAGTGGCTATTCCCGGCTTCAGGATCTTTGCAAGTTCTGCATGAGTTTTACCCACTAACAGACAGCTATGCCGCATCACTTCAATTTCTTCGGCTGTTTTATAAATGATCATATTCTCAAATTAAAACAAACCCCAACGATTGTATCGTCAGGGTTTGCAAAGTATTTTAAAATCTAAAGTTGTTGTTATTACATCCCACTAGGCAATGTCTGTTGCCTGCCCTGTAACCTTCCAGCGCTCATCAGGCCATCATACTGGCGCATCAGCAATTGTGTTTCTATCTGCTGCAATGTATCAAGTATTACACCAACCATAATTAAAAGAGATGTACCACCAAAGAAGGTAGCAAAGTTTGGCTGCATACCAAATATCAACTGGAACATGCCTGGGAAGATACCCACCAAGGCAAGCAAAATAGCGCCTGGGAAAGTGATCCTGTCCATGATGGTTCCGATATAATCAGCGGTTGGCTGACCAGGCTTTACACCCGGAATAAAACCATTGTTTCTTTTTAACTCATCAGCCATTTGCTTAGGGTTAAAAATTAAAGCTGTATATAAGAATGTAAATGCAATTACACAAATTGAATACACCAACATGTAAACTATGTTGGTATGATCTGTAAAGTATCTTGCCCATCCTTCGCCGGTAAAACCGGTAAATATCGTTGGTAAAAACAGGATAGCTTGTGCAAAGATGATTGGCATAACACCTGCAGCATTCACCTTTAATGGCAGGAAGTTACGGGCACCACCCAACTGGCGGTTTCCAACAATTTGCTTGGCATATTGTACCGGCACTTTACGGGTACCTTGTACCAACATAATCAAACCTAAGATAACTGCAATCAGGAAGAATATTTCTACCAGCATGATTAACAAGCCACCGGCGCCACCACCTGCCAGCCTTGATGTCCATTCTTCCATAAATGACTGCGGCAAACGAGCAAGTATACCAATCATGATGATGATAGAAGTACCGTTTCCTAAACCTTTATCGGTAATCTTTTCACCAAGCCACATTACGAATAATGTACCTACGGTTAAAATAATTACAGTAGAAACCCAGAAAAATTTTCCGTAAGCAGGAATCAACGCTTCTGCAATGCCTGGGCTATGCAGGTAACCAATATAGGCTGCCGCCTGGAAAGCGGTAACAATAACGGTAAGGTAACGGGTCCATTGGTTGATTTTCTTTCTGCCGCTCTCCCCTTCTTTCTGAATTTTTGCCATCTGGGGAACCAGGATGGTCATTAACTGCATAAAGATAGACGCAGAGATATAAGGCATGATACCCAAAGCAAAAATAGAGGCCTTAGAAAAAGCACCTCCTACAAAAGCATTTAGTAAGCCAAGCATACCTCCCTGGGTATTGGCCTGCAGGTTATCGAGTTTGTTTGGATCGATACCTGGTAATACGATGAACGATCCCAGCCGATAAATGAAAAGCAAGATGAGTGTGAAAATAATTTTATTTCTCAGTTCTTCGATGCTCCAGATATTCTTCAGTGTTTTTATGAACTTCTTCACAGAATTTAATCAGTTTAATTAGTTAGTGGCTCAAAAATAAAAGACCCCGCAGAGCGTGGGTCGGCAAATATCGGGAAATTATTTAACTATTTCTACAGTACCTCCGGCAGCTTCAATTGCTTCCTGTGCTTTCTTGCTGATAGCGTTTACTTTAAAGCTGAACTTTCCTTTTATTTCGCCATTGCCAAGAACCTTTAATAAATCATTCTGACCTAACAGGCCATTGATGTACAGGTTTTCCGGGCTGAATTCTGTGAGGTTGTATTTTTCAGCATACACATCAACTTGTCCTACGTTGATAACTTTATATTCAATACGATTGATATTGGTGAAACCACGCTTTGGAATCCTGCGCTGTATTGGCATCTGGCCACCTTCAAATCCTTTTTTACTTTTATAACCTGCACGGCTTTGTCCACCTTTGTTACCTTTTGTTGAAGTACCACCTTTTCCACTCGCCTCTCCACGGCCTATTCTCTTCTCTTTGTGTGTTGCTCCTTTTGCTGGTTTAAGCGTATGTAATTTCATCTTTTTGTTTGATTTTAAACTTACGGGGAATCACCCCTCGCTTGTTAATTTGATAATTTAATGATTTGATGATTCGGTGATTTGATGATTTGATTATTATGCATTTTATCAGCACATCATCAAATTATCAAATCAGCTAATCAGCTAATTCTTCTACTTTTACCAGGTGGTTCACTTTTGTAACCATTCCCAGTATTTGTGGAGTAGCTTCTACTTCAACAGTAGCATTCATTTTCTTAAGGCCCAAAGCAATCATCGTCCTTTTCTGGCGCTCAGAACGATCGATAACACTTTTTACCTGTGTAACTTTTATCTTTTTCATACCCCTATCCCCTAAAGGGGGATTAACTTTTTTGATTAGTAAATTAACCTTCCGCAACTCCCCTTCAGGGGTTGGGGGTTTTATCCGTTAAAAACTTTCTTTAAGGAGATACCACGAGTTTTAGCAACTGCAATTGGTTCACGCAATGTAGCCAATGCTTTTACTGTTGCCTTTACCACGTTATGCGGATTGGCAGAACCAAGGTTCTTAGCCAAAACGTCTGTAATACCCGCACTCTCTAAAACCGCACGCATACTACCTCCGGCAATTACTCCGGTACCGGCTGCTGCTGGCTTTATCAGCACTTTTGCAGCACCGTCTTTGCTTAACTGCTCGTGAGGAATAGTACCATGCATAACAGGAACTTTTATCAAGTTCTTTTTTGCATCTTCAATTCCTTTGGTAATAGCTTCTTGTACTTCTTTAGCTTTTCCTAAACCATGACCCACTACACCAGCTTCGTTACCAACTACCACCAGGGCAGAGAAACTGAAGGCACGACCACCTTTTGTTGTTTTCACAACACGGTTTATAGCAACAACCTTTTCCTTTAGCTCAAGGTCGCCGGCTTTCATTTTATTTACAATTACGTTTGACATGTATTGTTCTTATTAGAATATTTTACAATTAAAATTCCAGTCCAGCTTCTCTTGCACCATCAGCAACCGCTTTTACACGACCATGATAGATATACCCGCTACGATCAAATTTTACCTTCTTAATGCCAAGGTCGATCGCTTTTTTTGCGATGGCTTCACCCACCATTTTGCTCTTTTCCACCTTAGGTGCTTTTTGAGCGTTGATGTCCTTTTGCTTTGAGGATGCTGAAACGATGGTTACACCGTTGTTATCATCAATCAACTGAGCATATATATCAGTATTGCTCCTGAAAACGCTTAGGCGTGGTGCAGCCGCTGTTCCATTCACCTTTTTGCGAATGCGGTAGCGGATCTTTTGTCTTGCACTTGATTTACTGTTACTCATTGTTTTGTATTTTTTACTCCCGTTCCGATATCAATCGGTGGCCGGAAATATATTTTTTTATTTTATTACTTACCGGCTGACTTACCAGCTTTTCTCCTCAATACTTCACCCACAAATTTAACACCCTTACCCTTGTATGGTTCCGGCTTACGCAGGCTCCTTATTTTGGCACATACCTGGCCAAGCAATTGCTTGTCGATACCTTCCAGGGTAATGATGGGGTTTTTACCTTTTTCCACAACGGTAGTTACTTTTAATTCCTGGGGAATTTCTACAACGATGTTGTGAGAATATCCAAGGGCAAGATCAAGCAAATTTCCCTGGTTGGTTGCTTTATAACCTACACCCACCAATTCTAATTGCTTTACATAACCTTCTGTAACACCTTTTACCATGTTACCAACAAGGGAACGGTACAGGCCATGCATAGCACGGTGACGGATCTGGTCAGTTGGTCGTACAAATTCTACGCTGTCATCTTTTACCTCTACTTTAATGTCCCTGTCAATTGCTTCGTGCAATTCACCTTTTGGACCCTTTACAGTAACAAGGTTGTCCTTGTTTACCGAAATGGTTACACCAGCAGGAATCTGAACTGGATTTTTACCTATACGACTCATTTTTTTAAATTTGATAATTTGATAATTAGTTTCTTTGATGATTTTTTAAACGGTCAGCCATGTATAGAAGGCTTAAGGTTATATATTATTTTCGATTGGAAAGTCATCATCAAATTTCCAACTCGTCTCATCGTCAAATTGATTAGAAAATGTTACACAACACTTCTCCACCTACATTCTGTGCTTTTGCTTCTTTATCGGTCATTACACCTTTTGAAGTAGAAACGATAGCCACACCTAAACCATTCTTCACTCTCTTGAAATCACCTGGCTTTGAGTAGGTACGCAAACCCGGACGGCTTACTCTTTCCAGGCTCTGTATTACAGGCAGCTTGGTAGATGGATCGTACTTCAAAGCTATTTTAATGACACCTTGTTTGCTATCATCTTCAAACTTGTACTTCAGTATATATCCTTTATCGTACAGGATTTCTGTGATACGCTTTTTCAGATTGCTGGCCGGTATTTCTACAATACGGTGGTTCGCCATCTGGGCGTTACGAATTCTTGTTAAATAATCTGCAATTGGATCAGTAACCATTGTTATGTTAGTTAATAATTTGAATAATGTTTTTACAATGCGATATCCCGGGATAATTGATAATTTTTTAACTGATAATTGATAATGCATTTTAAAATTATCCATTACCTAATTATCCATTATCCATGTATCTACCAGCTGGCTTTTGTTACACCTGGAATTTTACCTGACAGCGCCATGTCTCTGAACATGATACGGCTTACTCCAAAATGACGCATATATCCCCTTGGACGACCAGTAAGCTGGCAACGGTTCTTTAAACGGACCGGAGATGCATTCTTTGGTAAAAGGTCTAAAGCAGCATAATCGCCGGCGGCTTTTAAAGCAGCTCTTTTTTCAGCATACTTTGCTACCATCTTTTCCCTTTTTTTCTGCCTGGCTACAATTGATTTTTTTGCCATAATTTTTATTAAATTCTAAAGTTTAAAATCTAAATTCTAAAAAGTTTAGAATTCAGCATTTCGATATTATTTTTTTACATTTTTAAACGGCATACCCAGTTCTTTCAGCAATTCAAATGCTTCTTCGTTGGTGTTAGCTGTTGTTACGAAAGTGATATCCATACCGGTGATCTTATTCACTTTGTCGATATCAATTTCAGGAAAGATGATCTGCTCTGTAACACCAAGGGTATAGTTACCACGGCCGTCGAAAGCTTTATCATTTATGCCCTTGAAATCACGCACCCTTGGAAGCGATACAGATACCAGCCTGTCTAGGAATTCATACATCTTCTTGCCACGTAAAGTTACACGTGCACCAATGGGCATGTTCTTACGAAGCTTAAAGTTTGAAATATCTTTTTTAGACATGGTAGCTACTGCTTTCTGGCCGGTGATGTTGGCCAGTTCATCAATAGCAATATCAATTAGCTTCTTATCATTTACAGCGCCGTTAACACCACGATTCAAACAAATCTTGGATAATTTAGGAGCCTGCATTACAGATTTATAACTGAACTTCTTCATTAAAGCAGGTACAACTTCATTTTTGTACTTATCTGCCAGTCTGGTTGTTGTTATTGTTGTGCTCATTATTTAATTACCTCCCCTGATTTTTTAGCTACACGAACTAGTTTACCATTATCACGTGTAAGTTTTACCTTACTGCCAGTACCAGATTTAGCATCCCATAACATTACATTGCTGATAGCAATAGGTGCTTCTACTTTCAAGATACCACCTTTGGTATTTTGAGCGGTTGGCTTAGTATGCTTGGTAACGATGTTTACACCTTCTACCAATACACGTTCTTTTTCCAATATAACTTCCAACACTTTGCGAGGCTTCTTCAAATCCTTGTCTTCGCCGGTAATAACCACTACCTGGTCGCCTTTTTTAATGTTGAATTTGGCTTTAAATCTTGTACTCATTTTATTATGCTTTAGAGCTTTTAACTTTTTTTCCGTTTTCCGTTTCTCGTTTCTCGTTTCTCGTTTTCCGTTTCTCGTTTCTCGTTTCTCGTTTCTCGTTTTCCGTTTCTCGTTTCTCGTTTCTCGTTTTCCGTTTCTCGTTTTCCGTTTCTCGTTTTCCGTTTCTCATTTTGCGTTCAGCTAATTTACATACCCAACGAGAAACAAGATACGAGCAACGCTTAAAGAACTTCTGGTGCCAGGGAAATGATCTTCATGTAACCCTTATCCCTCAGCTCACGAGCCACTGGCCCAAAAATACGTGTACCCCTTGGTTCATCAGAATTGTTTAACAATACAACTGCATTGTCATCAAAACGGATATAAGAACCATCTTTACGACGTAACTTATTTACCGTACGTACAATAACAGCTTTGCTAACTGTACCTTTTTTAATACCACCGGCAGGCATAGCATCTTTAACGGTAACGACAATCTTATCACCAATCCTGGCGTAATCTTGTCCGCTATTGCCCAGTACACGAATACACAATACCTCTTTGGCACCACTATTATCCGCTACGTTTAGTCTGCTTTCTTGCTGAATCATTTTATTTAATTTTTAGAAGCCTCTCCCTCGTTCCCTCACTAAAGGAGCGGGAGGCCAAACAATTTATTTTATTTCTACGTTTATGCTAACACCTCATCAAAAAATTTCAATCAACATCATCCCAATCGCTTCAATCTTCTCCATTTCACTTCCACTTTGGGGAAGGATAGGATAGAGCTGTGCTTATTACTTCACTTTTTCAACCACCTCTACTAGTCTCCAACGCTTTGTTTTGCTCATTGGGCGACTCTCCATAATTTTTACAGTATCGCCAATGCTGCACTCGTTCTTTTCGTCGTGTGCATGAAAGCTGGTGGTCTTCTTCAGGAACTTTCCGTAAAGTGGATGCTTTACTTTCCTTTCAACCTTTACGGTAATGGTCTTATCCATTTTGTTGCTGGATACGATACCGGTTCTTGTTTTCCTTAAATTTCTTACAACCTCTGTTGTTGTAGTTTCTGTTGCTGCCATCTTGTATTATTTTATTGGATTAAGCTCCAATTTGAGTTTTTCTTAATTGAGTTTTTAAACGAGCAATATCTCTCCTCAGCACACGAATGCTTTGTGGATTCTCCAGGGGAGAAATTGCATGGGCGAAGCTTAGCTTTTTCAAGCGCATTTCGTCTTCTTTTATTTTTGCCGTCAAATCAGCCTCACTCAATCCATTAAGGCTTTGTACGAAATCTACTTTTTTAGACATGTTCTTTTATTTGATAATTTGTGCCGGTTGTACCCGCTAATTATATTACGCTGTGAAATCCCTGCTAACTACAAACTTTGTAAGAATAGGAAGTTTCTGTGCTGCCAGTTCAAAAGCTTCTTTTGCAACCTGCATAGAAACACCGTCTGCTTCAAATAAGATACGGCCTGGTTGTACAATTGCAGCCCATCCTTCAGGGTTACCTTTACCTTTACCCATCCTCACCTCTGCTGGTTTAGCGGTAATTGGTTTGTCCGGGAAAATCCTGATCCATACGTTACCCTCACGCTTCATATGACGAGTCATTGCCTGACGGGCACTTTCAATCTGACGGTTGGTTAACCAAACGCTATCTAAAGCTTTTAAACCGAATGTTCCAAATGCAAGGGTAGCGCCACGTTTAGTGTCTCCTTTCATCCTTCCTTTCTGTGTTTTCCTGTGTTTGGCTCTTTTTGGTGATAACATCTTCTTTTGATTTATGATGTATGAACTCAGACTTTTGATATCCGATATCCTACACTATTAACTTATAAATTTTTTGTTTGCGATAAGGATGTAATCAAAAATCATACATCCATGATCAAAAATTCTTTTTTATCTTCTTCCTCCACCGCCGCGGTTATCTCCACCACCTCTTCTGTCTCCACCACCTCTTCTATCTCCTCCACCGCCGCCTCTTCTGTCATCTCTTCTGTCGAAACCGCCTTGTGGCCTGTCTGGTCCGTCGTTCTTGCCACCGGCAATTACGTTTGGATTCAGGTCTCTCTTACCCAATACTTCTCCTTTACATATCCAAACTTTGATACCGATCTTACCATATACTGTTAAAGCAAATACACTTGCATAATCAATATCCATACGTAAAGTATGTAATGGTGTACGACCTTGTTTTATCTCTTCGCTACGTGCAATCTCTGCACCACCTAAACGGCCACCAACTTTTACCTTGATACCTTCGGCACCCATGCGTAAAGCAGATGCGATAGACATCTTGATAGCACGCTTATAATTAATACGGTTTTCTAACTGGCGGGCAATTGTATCTGCAACAATGTTTGCATCAAGCTCCGGGCGACGAATCTCCAGGATGTTGATCTGTACATCTTCTTTACCACACAACTTCTTCAATTCCTCTTTGATCCTGTCAACCTCACCACCGCCTTTACCTATGATGATACCTGGCTTAGAAGTGTGAATAGTAACGATCAGCTTGTTCAGCGTACGCTCAATTACAATCTTTGCAATGCCACCTTTATTGATACGGGCATTCAGGTAATTCCTGATCCTATCGTCTTCAATCAGTTTGGTAGCATAATCCTTTTTGTGAGCATACCAGTTGCTATCCCAACCACGTATGATTCCTAACCTTGCACCTATCGGATTTGTTTTCTGACCCATAGTATTTATTTAATCTTCTGGCCGTGGCCATCAGAAAGTTTTAATTTATTCGGTTTCTTTTTTAGTTGTTTTTTTAGCAGCTGCAGGTTTGTTTGCAGGAACGTCTTTCTTTATGGTTTCTTTCTTAGAAACTTTCACCGCTTTTTCTGTAACAGCACCCGCATCTACAAATACAGTAACATGGTTGCTACGCTTACGAACCCTGTAACCACGACCCTGTGGTGCAGGACGCATACGCTTGATAACCCTTGCTCCGTCAACCATGATGGTTTTAACTACCAGGCTGTTTTCATCGCCACCTTCGTTCTTGGCTTTCCAGTTGCTGATGGCAGACAGGATCAATTTACGTAAAGGAACAGCCGGGTGCTTTGTATTGTGCTCCAGGATGGCCAATGCTTTTTCAACCTGCATTCCACGTACCAGGTCCGCCAACAGGCGCATCTTACGTGGAGATGTTGGGTAATTATTTAATTTTGCTACTGCTTCCATTTTTATTTTCGTTTCTAGTTTCTCGTTGTTCGTTTCTCGTTTAGATCTACTCATATTTGAACGCTAAACGAGAGACGAGAAACGTTGTTTAATTACATTTTTTTACTTGAGTGACCCCTGAAGTTCCTGGTTGGTGCAAATTCACCAAGCTTATGGCCTACCATGAATTCAGTTACATATACCGGGATAAACTTGTTTCCGTTGTGTACTGCAAAAGTGTGACCTACAAAATCCGGAGAAATTGTGCTTCTGCGACTCCATGTTTTAATAACACCTTTTTTAATCTTTCCTTCTGTCATCGATAAAACTTTTGTTTCCAGTTTTATTTCGATGTAAGGACCTTTTTTTAATGAACGAGCCATGTTTTATTTTTGATTTATGATTTCGGATTTATGATTTATTCGCCTCCGAGATCCAGTTTGTTTATTTGTCTCAGTTTTACCCGAAACCATTTTAACTATTGAACTTATCAACTGATCAACTGATCAACTGATCAACTAAATACTATTTGTTTGGTAACTTCTTACCGTTTCTGCGGGTAATGATCATTTTATCTGAACCTTTACCTCTTGTACGAGTGATCTGTCCTTTTGCGTATTTACCTTTACGGCTACGTGGGTGACCACCTGACGCTCTACCTTCACCACCACCCATCGGGTGATCTACCGGGTTCATCGCTACAGCTCTTGTACGTGGACGGATACCCTTCCAACGGTTACGACCTGCTTTACCCATGCTCTCCAGGCTATGATCGCTGTTGCTGGTAACACCAACGGTTGCGTAGCAATTTATCAGGATCTTCCTTAACTCGCCACTTGGCATTTTAAGTACTGCGTATTTACCTTCTTTGTTATTAAGCTGTGCTGATGTTCCTGCACTTCTTACCAGGATACCACCCTGGCCAGGCTGCATTTCAATATTGTGCACATTGGTACCCAAAGGCATATTCTTAAGCATTAATGCATTTCCTAATTCAGGTACTGCATTATCGCCGCTTATTACAGTTTGACCAACCTGTAATCCTTGTGGTGCAAGGATGTAACGCTTTTCTCCATCAGCATAAGATAACAGAGCGATAAACGCTGTACGGTTTGGATCGTATTCAATCGTTTTTACAGTAGCAGGAATGTCTTTCTTGTTCCGCTTGAAATCTACCAAACGATACATGGTTTTGTTTCCACCACCCATGTAGCGCATGCTTCTCCTACCCTGTGAGTTACGACCGGCAGTATTCTTTTGCTTTTCCAGCAAAGATTTTTCAGGTATGTTGGTAGTGATCTCTGCGTATGCGTTACCAATTCTCCAACGAGTACCTGCTGTGGTCGGTTTGTATTTTCTTAGTGCCATTTTCTAACTATTTTACTTTTCAATTTTTGCGGTAATTGAATACCATTCATTAATATTGATCCCAGGTCCCTATTCAGGGGTCAGGGGTTTCTCTTATACGGTTGCCCCGTAAATATCAATTGTTTCGCCTTCGGCTACTGTTACAATTGCTTTCTTTTTTGCTGGCTTACGACCAACAATAAAACCGGCTTTAGTGTACTTTGCTTTCAGCTTAGATGGAATTACCGCAGTATTTACATTTTCAACTTGAACACCATAAAACGATTCTACCGCTTTCTTAATCTCCAGCTTGTTAGCCTTCCTGTCTACCACGAAAGTGTAGCGGTTCATTTTTTCTGATTGCTGGTTAGCTTTTTCAGAAAGAACAGGCTTTATTAAAACATCAGACAGTTTCATAATTTTATTCTTTAATTTATCCTGGTCTTAACCCGGACGACTTTTTAATTTATTTTAAGCTTCAGCTTCAACATCTTCAATTGAAAACAACTTAGCTGCACTTTCAGTAAGTACCAAAACATCTGCATTCAGGATATCATAAGTATTCATATCGCTGATAACGGTTCCGTTTACACCTTGCACATTACGCATGCTCAGGTATAAGTTGTCGTTGTATTCCGGTATTACCACCAGTGATTTTTTGCGGCCCATATTCAGACTGCTTAAAATACCGGTAAAAGTTTGTGTTTTTGGCGCATCCATGGTCACATCTTCCAGCACTACAATTGCATTTTCTTTTGCTTTGTAAGCTAGTGCACTCATTTTAGCAAGGTCCTTCACTTTACGATTCAGTTTGATATCATATTTGTGGGGCTTTGGGCCAAAGATGGTACCACCACCTTTGTACAATGGGTTACGCAGGTTACCCTTACGAGAACCACCGGTACCTTTTTGCTTGTGCAGTTTCTTAGAAGAACCTTTTACTTCGGCACGGGTTTTTACCTTGTGGTTACCCTGGCGTTGTGCGCCCTGGAATTGCTTTACAGCAAGATAAATAACGTGGTCGTTTGGCTCAATTCCAAAGATCTCTTCCGGCAGTTCAACTGTTCTACCGGTCTTTTCGCCTTTTGTATTTAATATATCTAGTTGCATTGTACTTGTTTTTAAAACCTTATTGTAAGTTGCGGTTACGCTTTTACTTGTTAATTAAAAGGATTGAACCGTTGTGACCCGGAACGGAACCACTAACTAATATGTAATTTTTTTCAGCGAAAACTTTTACAACCTTAAGGCCTTTCATTTTCACCCTGTCGCCACCCATGCGGCCTGCCATGCGCATACCTTTAAAAACACGACTTGCATCTGAAGAGTTACCAATAGAACCTGGAGCTCTCGACCTATCGTGCTGTCCGTGAGTTGCTTCACCCACACCACTAAAACCGTGACGCTTCACTACACCCTGGAAACCCTTACCCTTGGTAGTACCCACAACTTCAACACTATCGCCTTCGGCAAAAATGTCTACTGTAATGGTTTCACCCACGTTCTTTTCAGAGTCGCTATTGCGTATTTCTTTTACTATTTTTTTAGGAGCTGTATTAGCTTTTGCGAAATGGCTTATTTCTGCTTTGAGGGAGTGCTTTTCTTTCTTATCGCCAAATGCAATCTGGAGGGCATTGTAACCGTCTGTTTCTACGGTCTTCTTCTGTGTAACTACACAAGGGCCGGCTTCAATGATGGTAACAGCAGTTTGCTTACCACTTGCATCAAAGATACTGGTCATCCCAATCTTCTTACCAATAATACTTTTCATTGTATCTTTTTTATACCCAGCGCTCCACGTGGGGAGATAGGTGTTCAATATTTATTTCTTTTTAAGAGCTTACCTGGTGCCTTCCCCGATTGCCGGTTTACCGGAACGGAGGGGGTTCATCAAGCTTTTATCTCAACATCTACACCACTTGGCAGGTCTAATTTACTTAGAGCGTCAACCGTACGGCTGCTGCTGGTGTATATGTCTAGCAATCTTTTGTGTGTGCACAATTGGAACTGCTCACGGGCTTTTTTATTTACGTGCGGCGAACGCAACACGGTAAATATTTTCTTGTGAGTGGGTAAAGGAATTGGACCTGTTACCACTGCCCCTGTACTGCGTACAGTTTTTACAATCTTTTCCGCCGACTTATCAACTAAATTGTGGTCGTAAGACTGTAATTTGATTCTGATTCGTTGTGACATATTTAAAGAACTTTAAAAATCCGTTTTTTAATTTGGAGTGCAAAGGTAAGGGTACTGTTTTAAATGGCAAAGAGTTCGTAAAAGTTTTTTCATATTTATTTTACAAAGCCCGGCTTTATAATTCGGGAATGGTTTTTGGTTAGCGGTAGCTACTGTTATTAACTACAGTTATATAACCATGAAAAATTCACTCTTACTTCTGCTTTGCCTGGTTTCTATATCATCCCGGGCCCAGTTACACGCTGATCTATACGCCGGTATAGCCAATTACCAGGGCGACCTGCAAACCAAACGGTTTGATATTAACCAGTCTAAACCCAATATAGGAGTAGGACTTTCCTACGATCTTTCTCCACATTTCATAATAAGAGGGGCTGCAAATTACTTAAAAGTAGCCGGCGCCGATGCAAAACCCGGCGCTATTAAGGATCAGGTGGTGCGGAACCTTAGTTTCCAGTCTACCATTTGGGAGGCACAATTGGGGCTTGAGTACAATATATTAGATATAGAAGAACGAGGATTCACGCCCTATTTGATGGCGGGAATTGCAGCTTATCATTTCAATCCCTATGCGTTCAATCCGGCCGGCAATAAGGTATTCCTGCGTTCGCTGGCTACAGAAGGCCAAGGTTTGTCCCAATATCCCGGCAAGCAATTATATAAGAATAACCAGTTGGCCATCCCTTTTGGTGGTGGTATTAAACTGGCTCTTACAGACAGGTTACAGGTTGGGCTGGAAATAGACATGAGAAAATTATTTACGGATTACCTGGATGACGTGAGCGGCACATACGCCGACTCTGCTATACTTGCCGGCGCCCGTGGTGCGCAAGCGGCAGCCTTTGCTTATAGGGGAACCGAGTTAGCAGGTGCTGCAGGCTACCCGGTTGAAGGCGCTATCAGGGGTAATCCCAAACACAAGGATTGGTATTTTACTACCGGTCTTAAAATAAGCTATTCGCTGGGAAACATTGGCAAACTGGGCGGTTCAGCTAAAAAGTCGAAGACAGGATGCCCGGTTAATGTATATTAAGCAGTATTTTCAATAGCCAGTTTAATCCTTCTGGGAAACGTTACCCCCACTGTTTTCCTTCCTTATTACCTTGGCAGCCCCTTTGTAACTAATGGTTCCACCGCTGCTGGCCCTCGCCTCCAGGCTTACACTGGCATATACATCCATCGATGCGCCACTACTCACTCTAGCAATTGTATTTTCACTTTTTAAAGAAAACGCATCTGCTGAAGCGCCACTGCTGGCTTCCAACTGCAGGTCACGGGTGCGGCCTTTCAAATCCATTTCGGCACCACTGCTTAAACCTGCTTCTATTGCAGGAGCATCTAAATCGGCTTTAATATTACTTCCGCTACTGGCATTCAGCTTTATCCTCTCATTGGAACGGATGGTGCCTTCGGTGGTTAATTCGGCCGATGCTGACGTACGTATATTATTTAGTACGGGCGACGTAACCCATATTGTCATATGCGCATTGCGCAGGTTCACATTAGATTTGTAGGAAATAACGAGGTCATTATTTTTTACTGTCGTTTTAATATCATTGATAAGGTTATCATCGGCCTCTACCCTTACGGAGTAAGTTTCGCCCTGCCTTAGTTTTACTTCAAAATCTCCACCTACCCTTATGCCTGTAAAATTTGCCAGGTTACGGTCCTGGCTCACTATATTACCGCTGCCCGACTGCATATTGCAAGACAGGAAACCGGCCACTACGATCAACATCAAAAGCTTTTTCATAATTGTTTTGTATGGTTGTGTTTAAAGGTTTTGCCGCATTGTGCATACATATATAATATACACCTGCATAATTACCGGCCATTCAACCCCGATGATACAAAAAAAATCACAAACCATATTATGCATTTTTTAATATTGCTATGAAAAATAATAAAGCCTAATTAATTTACCTTCGCAGCAATATGACAGAAAAGATATTAATCCTCGATTTTGGATCTCAATATACCCAACTCATTGCCAGGGCAGTAAGAGAAGCAAATGTGTACTGCGAAATCGTACCATTTCAAAAAGTCATTGTTTTTGATGATACCCTAAAAGGTATCATCCTCTCAGGATCTCCCTGCTCAGTTAATGAAGAAGGGGCTCCGTTTGTGGATGTGAAAGCCCTGGCAGAAAAGGTACCTGTGCTGGGTATTTGTTATGGTGCCCAGTTAACGGCCAAACTATTTGAGGGAAAAGTAGAAAAAAGCGAAAAACGGGAATATGGCCGTGCCGTTTTCAATGCCATTGCAACCGATGACGAACTCCTGAACAACATACCCAAATCATCGCAGGTGTGGATGAGCCATAGCGATACCATCAAGCAGCTACCCGAAGATTTTGAATTGCTGGGCACTACCGAATCGATCCCCGTGGCTGCTTTCCGGTCTTTTAAAGCAGCAGCCAATCCCATTTATGGCCTTCAGTTTCACCCGGAGGTGTACCATTCTGAGCAGGGAAAAACCATTCTGCAGAATTTCCTGGTGAACATATGTAAATGCCAACGGCAGTGGACCGCTGAACACTATATTACTGAAACAGTAGCCAACCTTAAAAAGCAGTTGGGTAACAGTAAAGTAGTGATGGGTTTAAGCGGAGGCGTTGACAGTACGGTGGCAGCCACCCTCATTCACCGGGCTATTGGTGATAACCTCTTTGGAATTTTTGTAGATAACGGACTGTTGAGGAAAAATGAGTTTGAAGAAGTGTTACAGATATATAAGGAGCTTGGGTTAAATGTAAAGGGCGTAGATGCCCGGGAACACTTTTATACCAAGCTGGCCGGGAAAGTGCTGCCGGAAGAAAAACGAAAAGCTATTGGTGGTTGTTTTATTGATGTTTTTGATGAAGAAGCCCATGAGTTAACGGGAATTGAATTTTTGGGGCAGGGCACCATCTATCCCGATGTTATTGAATCAGTATCGGTGCACGGACCTTCCGTTACCATCAAGAGCCATCATAATGTGGGCGGGTTGCCAGAAAAAATGAAGCTAAAACTGGTAGAACCGCTTCGGCTACTTTTTAAAGATGAAGTAAGAAAGATAGGCGCAGAACTGGGTATTCCCGCTGAAATGTTAGGCCGCCACCCCTTTCCAGGCCCCGGCCTTGGCATAAGGATTTTAGGAGAAGTTACTGAAGAAAAGGTACGGTTATTGCAAGATGCAGATAAAATTTATACCGACCTGTTAAAGAAGACCGGTTTATATGAAAAAGTGTGGCAGGCGGGTAGTATCCTTTTACCTGTAAAGAGCGTGGGTGTTATGGGTGATGAAAGAACCTATGAATTTACAATCGCACTAAGAGCGGTAACCTCGGTAGATGGAATGACAGCAGACTGGGCACACCTGCCTTACGATTTTTTAGCGGATGTAAGCAACGAGATCATCAATAACGTAAAAGGAATAAACAGGGTGGTATACGACATCAGCAGTAAACCACCGGCCACCATTGAGTGGGAATAAAATACCAGGAAAGAAAACCCTTATATGAATAGATTTACCCGTTTCTTTTTATTGAATGTATTCTGCCTTACCGGCCTTGTTGCTACAGCCCAACTGGACACAATCGTACAGTTTAAAACTGCCAGCGATACCATAAAACTGAAGCAATACAAGGTGGGCATTTTTGCCCCTCTATACCTGGATTCAGTATTTGCAGGCGGTACTTACCGCTACGCAAAAAACTTCCCCCGGTTTGCACAGCAGGCATTAGATTTTGTACAAGGTGCGCAGATAGCATTAGACAGTTTGCAATTACCAGGTAATAGCATTCAGGTACGGTTCTATGATACCAGGCTAAACAACAACCCCCTGAGCAAGCAGATAATAAACGGTCAACTCGACGGATTAGACCTGATGATTGGTGCCGTAAAGGACGAAGAATTCCTGGACCTGGCTTATTTTTCAAGAAGGAAAAATATTCCTTTTATATCTGCAACGCATCCTAATGATGGTGGAATGACAAGGAACCCATTTATGATTATTGCCAATCCTACTCTAAAAGCACATTGCGAAGCCATCTACGCTAATTTATTGGTATATCATGGTAACGATAAATTATACCTTGTACGTAAGCCCGGTGGTTCTGAAGATATTGTTGCCAGCTATTTTAAAGAGATTAATTCGCCGGATGGTAAACCCTTGCTTAACATTGAAACAGTAAACATACTCAACAATGATTATACTGTACTGGCTAATAAATTAGACAGCAACAGGAATGCTGTAGTTGTTGGTGGAAGTTTAAATGAAAAATTTGCAAGCGGGCTTGCTGAGTACTTATCTTCCGTTAGCAGTACTTATGCAGTAACGCTGTTAGGAATGCCCAACTGGGATGGTTTTAAAACATTGAGGAAGAACAAAAAACTCACCGATTTTGCTGTGTATTTTACCACGCCCTATTTCAACAATAAATGGGATGAACACAGCATTAAAATAAAAAAGGTATACCTGGATAAATACAAGGGAATGCCCTCTGATATGAGTTATAAAGGATACGAATTCACCCTGCGGTTTGTAAGGCTGCTAACGGCACACCAGTCGAACCTGCTCAGCCACCTGAACGATAATAACGAAAAAATATTTACAGATTTTTTCTTCAAGCCTATCTTTCTTTCGCCTACGGTAACCGTTCCTGATTATTTCGAAAACAAGAAATTGTATTTTATTAAAATTGAAAACGGGGAATTAAGTAAAGCCTGGTAAGAAGTCTATGCATCAAGATAAATTTAGGGGATCAATTGTTGATCCCTTTATCGTGCCAGCAACAGAACGATCAACCCGTCAATTCCTGCAGCATTATTAAGCTGCCCTTCTATTTATCCGGTAAATCGGCCTCCAATTATAACACGAGTTCAATCAACGCCCTGGGTTTGTATATTATTCTGGCAATCCTTCCTACAGTTGGTTTGCATATAGGCAAAAAAAGGCCGCTCAATTAACGAGCGGCCTTCAATATACATTTTAGATGCTTCTTACCTCGAGATGATCACGCTGCTGCTGGCAAGGCGTTTGCCCTGGGCATTTCTAACTTCCAGCATGTAAACACCATCGTTAGCATTCCGAAGGTCTACATCCATTCTGCTATAGGTAGCATTGATTGGGAATTGCTTACTAAACACCCTGGTACCTTTGCCATCATAAACATTCACCACAAATGCTTCGTTCCTGCTGGCACTAAAGTACCTCACCTGAAACTGGCCCCTGCTTGGGTTTGGATAAACAAACACCATATCGCTGGTCTTTGCAGAGATGGTAACATTATTGGTAGTAGCGCTACAGCCATTTACGTCTGTAACTACGGTACTGTAAGTTCCAAAACCATCAACGTTAACCGGAAGTGAAGCACCGGTTGCACCAGGAACAATGAAACCATCCCTAAACCACTGGTAAGTATAGGTACCTGACGGGCTAACCGTAGTAAACAATGAACTGTTGATATATGGTGTAAGGCTGCTGCTTTGTGCAGCTACCAATACCGCAGATGGCAGGTTGTTCACTGTTAAGGTAACAACATTTGAAGTTACAGATCCGCAAGGAACTCCTGAAACGATTACCCTGTACCTGTTGCTGTTTAAAATAGTTGGTGCGCTGGTAATGCTCAATGTAGTTGTAGTGGCTCCTGCGTAAGGGGCTCCGTTGATTACGTTTATAAAAGGGCCGCCGTTTACACTCACCTGCCATTGGTAGGTTATAGTGCTGCCGGTAGCAGTAACTGCAAAAGAAGTATTGCTGCCTGCACATACACTCTTGTTTGTAGGCTGACCGGTAATTTCAACCAGTGTATTAACTGTTAATGTTGCTGCTGATGAGTTCAAACCACTGGTACAAGTACCGTTCAATACTGCACGATATTGGTAACCCGTCATTGAAGCGGTTAATCCTGTAACGTTCAGCGTAGCAGCTGTTGCACCGGTGATGTTGGTAAAGCTGGTTCCGCCATTTGTACTAACCTGCCATTGGTAGGTTGGGGCAGTACCGGTAACCACTACACTAAAGCTTGCAGAAGTTTGTGTTGGCAAACATGCGCTGGTGTTAGCTGGTTGGGTGGTAATAACAATCGGGCTGTTTACAGTAAGCAATGCACAGGCAGATGTAACCGTGTTACAGGTTCCTGTAACAACCACCCTGTATGCTGTTCCGTTTTGAGCAGCAGTTGTGTTACTAATAGTAAGTGTGGCAGCATTGGCACCGGTGATGTTGGTAAAGGTGCCTGCACAACCAGTAGCAGACAACTGCCATTGGTAGGCTATACCAGTTCCCACCGCAGCCGAAGTAAAGGTAGCATCGCCACCGGCACAAAGCGTAACATCTGCAGGCTGCGTATTAATTGCTGCCAGCGTATTTACAGTTAAAGTAGCTGCTGATGAAGTGATAGGTGTTGGTGTACAGCTAAACACATTAACCCGGTACTGGTTGGCTGTCATGCCGGCAGTTACCGAAGTAAGCGTTAATGAAGTACCCGTTGCACCTGTAATATTAGTAAAGGATGTACCACCATTAGTGCTCACCTGCCATTGGTAGGTTAAAGAAGAACCGGTGGCAGTAACACTGAAGGTTGCGTTGGCTCCCACACAAACGGTGGTAGATGCAGGCTGGCCGCTGATGCTGGCCGCATTACCCACTTGCAGTAAAGCTACTGCCGATGTTACTGGTGAAGGACAGTTGCCGCTTACAATTACCCTGTACCTGTTATTATTTTCTGCCAGCGTAACTGAAGCAATGGAATAAGTGCTGCCACTGGCAGATGGAATATTATTGTAAACTGTACCACCGTCTGTGCTAACCTGCCATTGGTAGGTAAGACCAGAGCCCGTGGCTGTTACACTGAAGCTAACCGGAACACCCGCACAAGCAGTAACGTTTTGTGGTTGAGCAGTGATAAACGGTGCTGTTTGAACAAATAATTGTCCACCTGTTGATGTAGTTGTACCACATTGGCTGCTTACCAATACCCTGTAAAGATTAGTATTCTGCACGATTGTGGCACCGGTAACAGTATAAGAAGATGCAGTAGCACCTACAATATTAGTATAGCTTGCTCCACCATTGGTGCTAACCTGCCATTGGTAACCTGTTATGGCCGGGCCCGATGCAGCAACCGTAAATGTACCATTTGCTCCCACACACACCGTCTGGTCTGCAGGGTTGGTGGTAATGGTTGGTGCAGTACCCGGAGAAACCGTGTAGGTTAATATGGCATTCTGAACCAGTGTTCCTGCTGTACCGGTAACCGTTATATTGTAGGAGCCTGCACTTAAAACCTGTGTATTGTTAAGGGTTACAGTAGTAGATGCGCCCGGGGCAATAGTTGCCGGTGAGAAACTAACTGTTGTACCCGTTGGTGCTCCTGACGCTGTCAATATTATTGGTGTAACAAAAGTACCATTGACGGTGGTGCCAAGTGTTATAGCAGCACTTGTTGGACCTGCACAGGTAATTGTTGCCGGGGTGGTAGCGTTAAAACTGAAGCCCGCGGTTGGCGGCGGTATGGTAAAGTTTGTATTAGAAATATCGAAGAAGATATTACCAATTGACTCAACTTTTATCCTTGCGGTAGTAGATGGTGTGTTTGGTATCACCACTAATTCTGAACCGTCATTTGCTGTACTTGCACTCAACACAAACGGGAAGGTTAACCCGCCGTCGGTTGATAATAATATCCTTACATTGGCACAGCTAACCGGTGCTGCTGTGGTGTTGTTAACAGACCACTGAACGGTTTGCGATGTAGTAGCCTCCCATGAAACGTTTGTGTTGGGGATTGTTACTGCAAAAGGACCAGATGTGTTGGAAACCGTAACTGTCATATCTCTAAAAGCAGTTTGCCCAACTTTAACTGGCGGTGTAGAAACGTAGGGAGAATTGTCTCTTACCGTTAACCTGAAATTCAAGGTTCTGGATACTGAACTCAATGCCTCGGTTGTAGCAATAGCATCGCCACCTGGCAAAGGACCTGTTGTAAGCGCACCTGCCAAAATAGATTGTAATCTTGGGAAATACCTTACGGGAGAAGTGGTAGCCGGCCATGTTAGCCAATTTGGCCCCACCAGCTTTGTTGCGAACGCAACACTATTATTTCCTGTTACAGTTGAGTTGGCATTGTCATTTTGCTCCCAACAGTAGGTGAGCACATCACCAGGGTTTGCGTCAGTTGCAACACCAGTAAGTGCAAACGGCGTACTGATAGGAATAGTATAATTAGCTACCGGTGCTACAACAGGTGTAGCATTGGTTGCAGAAATATTGGTAGTGATAGGGCAGGTTTTAGTTGCCAGGTTATTCTGAATCTGCTGAATGCTGCGCTCATGAAATATATCTATAGAGTGCGGAGCCACATCCTGATTGGTAATACCGGCATATCCCATAACAGTGATACCAGAACCAACTTCTACATTATTAGCGCCACCCGCTTCAAGGCCCATAGAAAAAGTATGATTGCCACCCAATTGATGTCCAACTTCATGGGCTACGTAGTCAATATCAAAGTTATCACCCTGAGGAATACCATCCGCAGGAGAAGTGATACCACTACCCTTTCCCGGGCCACATACGCAACCAATACAACCTGCGTTTCCACCACCACCTGATGCACCGAACATATGACCGATGTCATAGTTTGCATCGCCAATAATATTGGTCAACGTAGTTTGAAGTTGCCCGTTCCAAGCACCAAGCGTGGTATATGGATCCGTTAAAGGATCATAAAAAATTACATCAGCAGTATTTGGAATTAAATTAAGGTGTAATGCAAGGTCTTTTTCGTACACACCATTACAGCGGGTAAGTGTTGCATTAAAAGCCGCCAATACCAGGTTAACCTGAGATGCATTGAAAGCACCAAAATAGTTGGAATACTCTCCGTTGCAAGATTGCGCCAGCCGCATGGTTTTTAACTCGCCTGCATTACTGGTAACACGATTTGTTTGGCCTATGCCCGTTGATAAGTCAGAAAATATTTCTTGATCTTGTGTTGAACAGGTCCATGGTAATTTGCCGATGTTTCTTTCTGAACGGAAGACCGCATAAACTGCATGGTCTTTAGAATAAGGCTCAATGAATTCATTTTCTTTTTCCGTCCTGAACACCATCGTCTGGATTCCCTGCGGGGAATAACTCAACTTTACCGTTGCAGAGCGATCAGTGATACCTTTACCGGAGAAAGCCCTTATTTCCGGGAATTTTGCCTGCAATGCAGGTTCAAAGTTGGAAGCTTCAAATACTTCAAACTGCTCAAGTGCACCATCAGCATTTGGTAAGGTAATTACTACCGAACTCTGCCGGGCTTGTGCACCCGTAACGCTGAACAAGCCCTGCTTCAGGGCATTTAAGTTCAAATCGAATAGTTCGAAATTTTTAGGGAAAGAAAGCCGTGATACAGCTTTATCTGTAACAATCACACTTTTACTGCCGTTGTGCATTGCCCATCCTCCACCGGTTTGCGAAAAACCGATCAGTGAAAGCATAACACAAAAAATAGTGAGTAGTAGACCTTTGATCATATAGTAAATTTTGGTTTTGCAAAATAACGTAAACTCGCCAGATTTAGCGTCTGGCCGTTCTTTAAAACAAAGATTTATGAAAGAAAGTTTCACGCAACCCAGTGTGTTTTTATTTTTACTTAATCTTTATTTTATCCAGCTTGTTTGGGTAAATGTTGATTGTATTTTATAGCCAGTCCGCTATAGATATTAAATAATTGAAATAAATAAAAAGGCTGTTCATAAATAGAACAGCCTTTTATAAATAAACAGGATTTTCACATAAGAATAAAAAAGATTAAACAAAGGCCCGGAAAATTTTCCCGGAACCCTTGTTTGCTGGTTAATTTAATTTGATAAGCTTTACCACTTTGCGCTGATTACCCTGGGTAATTTCTGCAAAATAAGTTCCGCCCCTAAAGCTGTCGCCGGTTGTAAGCACTGTACCCGTTTTAACATCGTTGAATATCTTCACAGTTGTGCCGAATACATTGTATATCCTGACCATAACGGGCGCTTTTTCATCGCTCATCACTTTGATCTTGAACTGACTGGTAGTTGGATTGGGAGCCACTTCTACATTCAAACCTTTTACTTCAGATACCACAGGCTCAGGTGCAGTTACGGGACCAGTGAACAGGGTTGGTGGCGGCGTGCAGGTGCTGGTGCAATTTCCAAGGAAATCACCATGTGCCAAGTGGGCGTTCACTGCAGACTCATCTACGCATATTTCAGTACAGCCACTTCCTGTTTTGTGACAGATCTTCACTTTTGCCTTACCACTAGCTCCAGCGAAACAACGTACGTCTTCTGCATTTACATTGATACTGCAGGTGCTGGTGCAACCATTGGCATCGGTAACCGTAATGGTAAACGTAGCAGTAGATAATAACTTAACCGTTACCCCGAAGCTGCTACCGGCTACTGCTAGTGAACCCGAAATGGCTGTAGCACCTGCAGTGTTAGTGGTACAGGTATTATAACTGTTGGTTCCCACAGAAGACCATGTTTCATTCCCCCCGTTAATATTACAATAAAGCGGCCGGCTCATGGTAATCCTGATAGTATATGGAGCGGTTCCTCCTGTAACTGTTCCTGTAATAGTTCCCGTCTCATTTCCGGCAAGGCCAAAGTACAACCAATCACGACTACGACTGCACGTTGCTGCCACAGCAGTTGAAGGTTGACTAATAGTTACCGAAGTGTTTGCAGCGCATCCATTAGCATCCGTAACAGCAAAACTGTGCGTACCGGCTGCTAAGCCAGTTTTTAGCCCGGTGCCGGTGTAAGGAGCAGTACCACCTGTTGCCGTAATTACTACTGATCCGGTAGATTGTCCAAAACATAATACGTTTACCTGAGAAGCAGATCCTGCAACCAACAAGCTTGGTGCTGCATTGATGTGTACGATGATTGTTTTTGTACAACCGTTTGCATCTGTTGCTATGTAAGTGTAATCTCCCTCTGCAAGGTTGCTGGTAGCAGTGTTGTTATGAGTAATAGCTCCTGTACCACCCGTTGCTGTGCTCAACAAAACAGATCCGGTTTCACCAAAACATTTTGGTTGCGTTGCAGTTGCTGTAAAGCTGATGGCTGATGGTGCTGCATTGATATGAACGATGGTTGTTTTTGTACAACCATTCGCATCTGTTGCTGTGTAAGTGTAATCTCCCTCTGCAAGG
>JBBSKH010000011.1:0-49606 GCA_038256495.1 Chitinophagales bacterium | reverse complement strand
TGTGGTGCGCTTTTGTTCATAAGCCGAAGTAACCACTACTTCACTCAATCCTTCATTGAGCTCTTTCAATACAACAACGTTATTGCCGGTTGTATCCAGCTCCACAGAATTTGATTCGTAACCAAATGCATTTACGTCTACATTTACATTGGCGATATTATTGGTGGCATTCAATGAAAAATTGCCTTGTTTGTCAGACATTAATTGCTGGTTGTTCTGCCTGTTAACGATCAGTGCATTGGCAACAGGTGTGCCTCTGTTATCAACAATGCGTCCTGTTACCGATTTTATAGAAGTAACATTTATGCCAGCTACTTTGCCCGCCAGTTCTTTACGGGTGGCCATCCGCTCTTCGCTGGCCAGCGTTACGGAAGCCTTTGCTTTTGCGGCGTTGGCCTGCGCTGCTTCGGCACGTACTTCATCATCCATCATGGAAGCGACGGGCGCTGCAGTTACTGGAGCTGCGGGAGCCATTGTAGCGGCAGGAATTTCTTCTTTCTTTGTTTCGACAGATGCCAGCGGCGATGTTGCTTTGTTATCTTGTTGAGGGAGCATAGCGGTAATATCCTTTACCGAATCTGCCTGCAATACCGGGAATTGTTGCTGCACTGTTGTGGGTTCTTCAATAGATGCCAGTTCCTGCTCTGTGCCTGTTTTATTATTCTTTGATATTACCCAGGTAATGCCGGCAAACAACAACAGCACTGCTGCTACCCTGCTAAAAATAACTACAGGTTTGCGATTGTACCATACCAGTAATATTTTCTTTTTGCCTTCTTGCAGCCGCTGCTTTAGTGCTGCAATATCTTCCACGGGAGTTTTTGTATAGGCATATCCCAGCAGGGCATCATCCAGGAAGGGATCTTCCAGGGCTGCCTTTTCCAGGGCATGCCTTTCCTGCTGTGGCATGCTGCCATCATGATAGCGCCGGAAATCATCGGCTCCCCATTGTTTGTTATGTTGTTGATGCCCGTTCATCAGGAATCTGCCAATTGTTTATCCATACAAATTTTTAAGTTACGCCTGCCGTTTTGAATGAAGCTACGCACCATTTTCCATTCCATGCCCGTAGCGGCACTTATTTCATTGTAGCACTTACCATCCAGGTAAAACATGGTGACGGCTCTTTTTTGCTCTGCTACCAATTGTTCTATACAGGCATGCATGGCATTTAAATGTATTTCCTTTTCCATTACAGCATCCAGATGCAGCGGATCATCATTTTGCATAACTGCCACATCTGTGCCTGCTTTACTGAATTTTTTATCGGAACGTAGTTTCATGAGGCAATGGTTCTTGCTCAACTGGTATAACCATGCTTTGAAATGATGTACTTCGTATTTTTTTAATTTAACAGTAAGCTCTTCATAAATATTCAGCACGGCATCTTTTGCATCTTCCGGGTCTTTTAAATACTGCAGGCACACGCCGTACACCAGTTCCATGTAGCGTTGGTACAAATCACCCAGGCTTTGCAAATCAGCATTTGCCTGGTATTGCAGCACCAAATCTTCGTCTGTTAACCCGCTGGCATTTATATTTTTAATGAAAGACACTTTTCAAATGTAAAGAAAATTTACAATGGCGTGTGTAAAGACACAAAGCATTGCATCCTGTTTGAAAATATAAGTCATGAAAAAATTTATCTTAATGGCACTACCCGTACTTATAGCGGTGTTGGCCTTTTCAACCAATGAAAAATTTATTGTAAGCGGAACCATCACAGACGATAGCGGCAAAGCCCTGGGCTATGCAATTGTTCAGGAAGAAGGTGCTACAACGCAAGTATCTGCTGACGGATATGGTTATTACAGCATTGCTGCAAAGGGAAAGGATGCTGTGTTGGTATTTTCTGCCGCGGGTTATCAAACAAAAAAAGAAAATGTAAAAGGCCGTAGTGTTGTTAACATCAGCCTTGCTGCTTCGAAGGCTGCATTGGATGAAGTGATGGTAACGGCGGCTTATGATAAAAGAAAGCAGAGCCGGTTAGTTGCCGTAAAAGGCGTGGCTATAAATGGGTTCAATAGCTACCCCGCCCCTTCTTACCAGGAGGATAAAGAATACAATACTGAAGCCTATGATTTTATAGAAGAGAATGGCTTTCGTATGGCAAAAGATCACCCACTATCTACTTTTTCTATAGATGTAGATGCAGCATCTTACAGTAATGTACGGCGTATGCTGAACGGTGGGCAACAGCCGCCAGCCGGGGCTGTGCGTATAGAAGAGATGATCAATTATTTTAAATACGAGTACCCGCAGCCTGCAAAGGATCAACCTTTTTCATTCACCACAGAATTAAGTGATTGCCCCTGGAACGCTGGCAATAAATTATTGCTGATCGGTATGCAGGGAAAGGAGATACCGGTGGAAAATTTACCAGCCTCTAACCTGGTGTTTTTAATTGATGTATCTGGCTCAATGAACGCTCAAAATAAACTGCCGCTTGTGAAAGCATCTCTAAAAATGCTTACCAACCAGTTGCGCCAGCAAGACAGGGTTTCTATTGTAGTGTATGCAGGTGCTGCAGGACTGGTGCTGCCACCCACCAATGGTAACAATAAAGCCACCATAGCAAATGCGCTTGAAAACCTTGAGGCTGGTGGTTCTACCGCCGGTGGTGAAGGAATAAAGCTGGCTTATGAAACTGCCCGCAAAAATTTTAAAGAGCATGGCAATAACCGGGTGATACTTTGCACCGACGGAGATTTTAATGTGGGTGAAAGCAGTAATGATGCCATGGAAAGATTGATTGAGAAAGAAAGAAATTCAGGAGTGTACCTAACTGTGCTTGGTTACGGTATGGGCAATTACAAAGACAGTAAAATGCAGAAACTGGCAGATAAAGGCAACGGCAACCACGCCTATATTGACGGCATGAACGAAGCGAAGAAAGTGCTGGTAAGCGAATTTGGAGGCACATTGTTTACCATTGCCAAAGATGTGAAAATGCAACTGGAGTTTAACCCTGCAAAAGTGACGGGCTACCGGTTAATAGGATACGAAAACAGGATGCTGAATAAAGAAGATTTTAATGATGATAAAAAGGATGCCGGCGAATTGGGCAGCGGGCATACGGTAACAGCGCTGTATGAAATAATTCCGGTGGGTGTTGAAAGTCCATTCCTTAAATCAACTGATCCGCTAAAGTACCAGCAGGAAACGATTGTTAATAACAGCAGCGACCTGGCAACCATTAAATTCAGGTACAAAGTGCCCGGCGATGAACGCAGCAAATTGATCGTGCACAGTATTGCAGACCGTTCCGGCAATTACAACAAGGCCAGCGAAAATCTTCGGTTTGCATCTGCAGTAGCATCATTTGGTATGCTGTTGCGTAATTCAGAATTTAAAGGGAATGCAAGCTATGCAACTGTATTGAATACTGCCCGTAACGCTGCTCTTTTTGATAAAGAGGGCTACCGGAAAGAATTTGTGCAATTGGTAGATATGGCCCGGCTGCTTGCGGTTAACAACAACGAACAAGGGAACGACAATGCGGTAAAATAAAATGTACGGGGATGATGCACTAATTCACATCATCCCCTTTTTTAATAGACAGTGGGGCAACTTGTTTTAGCCCTCCTGATGGGGAAACTGTATCCCCTGTCTCTTGGTCTTGGTTGCAGGCTTATCCGCAGGCTGAGGCTTGAGAAAACATACCAGTCTTTGTTATCGGGATTGCCTCTTTTGCTATCGGCTGCGGGGTAAGGTTTTGAGTTTGGCAATTCATCGCCACGGTAGGCCAGTTTTACGGCAGTGCCGCCTTTTTTACTTTCCAGCAACACGGGGTCAACATAGGTGGTGCTTACATCATCAATATAATCTGTGTTGGTTTTGCGGATACCGGTTTCCAAAGTCAACCTTGTTCTATCTGACAAAGCCCATTGCATGCCTCCGCCAAATGGAATGGCCAGTTTATTGAGCTTGTAATCTTTTCGGTCTTTGTAGAAGCCCTGGCCTTCTGTTGACAGTTCGGCCAGCATCACGATATTGCCTCGCTCGTCTTTGGTATAGGGGCTGAATTTAAAAGTGCCTACGCCTGCGAATAAATAGGGAGATACTTTGTATTCGTACAGGTCGAACAACACATATTCAAACAACAGGGCAAATTCGGTGAGCTTTGTGCTGAAACTGAGGTTGCGGCTACGGCTCTTTAAACTGAATTTATCGCTGCCGCTTAATTTGCCATAATTCAATTCGCCCCTTATCAACATCCGATGGTTTAATTCCACCACAGCACCTATGCCGCCCATCCCGTTCAGGTTTACAACGTTGCTGCTGCCCAGGTCGCCCTTATAACCGGCTATGCCGCCGGTGAAGCTGATGTAGAAATGTTGTTGTGCAGTAGCACTTAAACACATTGTTGTAAAAAAATATATGAATACGAGTTGTTTACAGGTTTTGGTCATGTGAGCGTTTTAGTCATGTGAGCGCCAGTTGTCACAAAAATAGAATTTATTGTACTAACGTCACCTATCGGGTTTATATTCTATTACCAACACAGAATTTTGAGAAAGGCTTGCCCTGCTGTGTAATTCGTAACGTTTGTTGCCTGCCGTTACCACCAACAGGGCAGTATTAGGTGGAATGCTGCCAAGGTTTTCAGCAAACATCACTATCTCGTGGCGGCTCACATTATCATCCAGGGTAATATTTAATTCCAAAGCTGTTTCTGAAATTCTTTGATGGGTTGCCAGCAAACGGCCATTGTAAAAAATACTCACCGTATCGCCATCCACTATCCCGTTGTCAAATATCTTTAGGTTTATCTGCCGCACATTAACCTGCAGCCTGTTCTCTTCCTTCTTTTTTCTGGACTTCATTTCGCTTACCAGGTCGTTGCCCGGGGAGACTTTTAAAGGCGCTGCTTCTTTTGGCCGATTGATGACTTCTGGCTGTTCCGTGGCCGCTGGTTTTGTGTTGCTTTCTGGCTGCTTTGGAGCAGGTGCGGGCTTAACGGGAATTGGCGCAGGTTTAGGCTTTGCTGCAGTAACAGGCGTTTTATTTGGTGCCGGTTTTTTTACGATTGGTTTGGGCGGTTCAGGAAAGCACGGGGGTGTTAAACCACTCAAGGATCGTGGCCGTGAAGCCACTCTTTTTACCTGGATAAAATCGCCGGGCATAATACTGCTGAAGGCTGACTGCGTGTAGACTTTACCTTTTAATGTATACCTGTCATCTTCAGGATCGTTCCACAGTATGATGCGCATTAGTACATGCGAGCCGCTGTTCTCAATGAAATGTGTACCAACCAGCAGCCAGGCTTTCCGGCCTGCATCATACCTGCCTTCAAACCTCGCCTTGCAGTAATCGCCTTTCTGCCCAAGAATATAATCCCAGGTATAACCACATAATTCGTTTTTCCGTTGTTCAATGTTGAATTGAAAAAATTCTCCCATGGCATATCCTTCCCAGGTTCCGGTAATATTTTGGGCATCAGCATTACTGGCAACAAGCATTGCAAGTACGATAAGATATAATCTGAAGTTAAAACGCACCATTAAATTTACTATTAATTCTAAATGTGCAGCCTTAAAAAAAAATCCTTTTAACTTTTACTTGTGAGGAGCGGTAACAATTGCGGCTATACGGCTGTTAGCGGCAATGCCATTAGGCAACATTATAAAATTCGACAAATATTTTTATTTCTTAACTTTAAACAACGTTCATTATGAAACTCAAACACAAATTATTACCAATTAAACGCTGGACACTTATTGCTTTAACAGCAGCAATTTTGTTTTCTGCTTGTAAAAAAGAAATTGACTCGGAAGCTATACAGGAAAATGAACCCGAAACCCAACTTAGCAGTTTAAGAACAGAGAAACCCAATAAAAAAACAAACCCTTTCTCTTATAACAACATTAAAAAGGCGAAAGAAAAGCTTAAGGGGCAAAATTCGGCAAGAGCTGAAAATAGAGGCACTGATGAAGAGTATCTTTACACCTATCTTCAATTTAATCCGAATAATGTTTCAAGTGAATTGTTGCAACAATTAGAAGCTGACACAACTATCAGGATACTCAGTTTTCCGTTTGCAAATGGAGAAGTATATGATGAGCAATTTGCACTAGACGAAGCAAAGGCAAATCAACTTGCTGACGGCAATCTTTATGTTGTTGCTAAAAAGAATTCTCCCATCGAAACAACACTTAAAGCAACATCATCTATTACACCCATAGTATTGGATGAACTTTACATGCCAGCAGAAGAAGACACCACTTTACAATTTCAGGCCTTTAGAGAAGCTGGATATTCAGAAGAGCAAGTAGAGCAGTTGCGAATTTGCTTATTTAAAAGGCCATCTGGCTTTGTGCGGTATTTAGACCAAGAAACAAATACATTGGTAAATGTGCCGGGAATGCAAGTATGGGGTTTAGTATTTGGCATACCAATTCATACATATACTGACAGAAATGGTTATTATAGATTGCCTTGGCGTTTTGTGGCGGGAACTATAATGGGTACTCATGCCAAAAATGACAGAATAAATATTAAGCCTATCAATACACAAGGTGCATGGTGGCTAACAATTCCAATTCAATTTATTGTAGGTACTGTTCATGTATTCGGATGGGTGGGTGCTTGTCAAATGCGGAATGATGTAAATATTGAATTCAGAACACATAAACAAAACAGGTATTGGGCTCAGCTAATGCATTCTGTGAGTTTGCATGATGGATATTGTGCAGCAGATGGCATAAGAAATGCCCCGGATAAACTGCTAATGTATGCACATTGGGATGATAATTACGGTATTGCTTCAGCACCTATGCTTGGACACATTTCTTCTACTCCTTACTCTTTGATACTTCAACTATTTACTGGATTATTAAATGGCGATGACCCAAATAACCATCCAAATATCGTTCGCTTACTCAACGGAATTCTTCCTGATATAACTATTAAAACAGGGAGTTTTGAAAGAAATAGATACTCTTCAAGACTTATGCAAACAGCTTTCCATGAATTAGGACATGCAAGCCATTTTAGACGAGCCGGACAAGCTTATTGGATTGACTTTATTGCAGCTACTCTTTTTCCAACTGGAAACTGCGGCGGATATGGCTGTGGCACTGGAGCCGATGATGGAAATATTGCAGTTGGCGAAAGCTGGGCGGAGTTTATTGGAACAAATCATGCATTACGAAACCACCCAAATGGTCAAAAAGAAAGTGTTTGGGCCGGTGGATTTATTAGATTTGATGATGCGCTTGAAAGAGAAATGTGGTTTTTTAATAACTGGATTCCAACTGGTGTTTATAATGACCTAATGGATATTGCTAATAATGACCCAATAGAAAACGTATGGGATAGGACAGGTGGTTTAACTATACAGCAGCTATATCAAGCATTTGGCCCAGATGTAGATTTTATGTGTAATTATTTTACTCGAATAACAACGCTGTACCCATTCCTAAACTTCAACGATGTTAATGATATTTTCGTTGAGCATGGTGTTGGATGTCTATAACTTATAACAAAGCAGCCTCTTTAAGGCTGCTTTTAAATTTTACTAAATGAAACAAATATATTCGTTTTTAGCAATGATGATTATCCTAACATCATCTTCATGTGACCCCGACAATAAAGATATTTTCAATTTAGAGAATGTGAAACTTAAAGCATCACTTAATAATTTAAATACGGCAATTTCTTTAGGTGACACATTAAAAATAAACATTCTGATTCCTGACACTTTATTAAGCAATACTGCCAATATTTATGTCCAATCATTACAAAAAGGGCAATTTTACTTAAAGTTTAGGAAAGTTGATACTTTAAACAATACTGCTTCTTTACTTCAACAGCCACTTTACTGGACAACAAAAGGTATAATAAGTACAACAAATCCATTTGATTTTGAGTTTAATAATGACGCAAAACCTTATGGAGTAAATATAAATTTTAAACCTATTGAAAAAGGTATATACTATTTAGAGGTTGTTTCCCAAGCTGGGCAACTAAAAATTAATAATTCATACGAGGCTAGGCTTATTGTTGACTTTAATGTTCCCGACAAACACATCAGTTTAGCAACACCTTACTTAGGGTCAGCATGGACAAATGAAGCAATGACAAGAGAATTTGGTATTTATGTTTTTAGAGTAAACTAATGACGAGGCACATGCCACCAACAAATGTATTTATGCAATATGGGCTGACGAATAAAATCTCAGCCCATATTTTCAATCATCTGTAGCTCCATCTAACCGAATATAAATCAAAAGTAGTAAATATTCTCATCTTTATATGGTTGTTCGGCTGACGTTCCAAGCTGACGTAACACAGAATGCCCATACTGCATAAATACCTATCGTTTTTCCGGCGCATTGCAGCAGGAACCCACTGATAAAATTATTCAGTTCTTCTGCCCTGCTCATGATCATAAGGTGATTGGCTTTATCAATAATATGCGTAGGCCGGGTAAATTTCAGCGGCAGGATCTCGTCCCGGGAACCATGCACCTGCCAAAGTCCGGAAGGTATTACTTCATTATCCCAGCTCAGGATGGCTTGCATAGCCCACCTGATAAATGCAGGGTCGCTGTCCCTGATCACCTGTTTCAGCACCAGCTTATCTTCTTCGGTATCGGGTGCAAGCACCCGTTTATAAATGGAAGCAGATTTCAGTAATTGTACCGGTACTATTTTGTGGAGACCTAAGCGGTAAGCCATTTTAAAATAACCCGGCAGTTGCTGGTGCGTAGGCACACTTGACAGCAGGATGGTGCATTCGGGAGCATGATGCCGGGCAATTTCGGTGGCAATCATTCCGCCCATTGATAAGCCTACCAATGCAAAAGGTTCATCAGCATTGATCTTTGAAGCAAGCCTTAGTGAATAGCTGCGGAGACTCTCCTTTTGTTGATGTGGTATCCAGTGCAGGTGCACTATATCAAATCCTTCAGGCAACCGGATGTGTTTAAAAACCCTGCTATCGGCTGCCAGCCCGCTAATGAAGTAAACATTCATACCCAAAATTAAGGTTTAAATAAAAAAAGGGCCAGGATAGAAATCCAGCCCTGTTTAAAATCCAATATCCTATGAAAAACCGATACAAAAGAAAGCAATATTTACAAGACTGGTTAGGGGGTTTTTCCTATATTTTTTATTTTGGCTTTTTTTACACTCAAAATCTTTTCCACATTTCCATTATTTTAAAATTTCGTAACTTTTCCGGCAAATAAATACTATGCCTGAGCAAATGATCCTGTATTTTGAAACCCTTGAACAACACCCGCTGCAAAGAATGGCTTTCCTGGTAGGCGGGCTGCTTATTTTCTGGATCATCGAAGGAGCCATCCCCTTACTACAGCTCAGTTACAAGAAAACAAAATTCAGGCATGCTGCCATCAATTTTAGTTTTACGGTTATTCATCTTATCATCCATACTTTTCTCGCTATATTGATCGTGCTTTTGAGTGATTGGTGTCGCATGCAGGGATTTGGCCTGGTATACTGGACAAATGCAGGTATTGGTCTTACGATACTAATCTCCTTTTTAGTACTTGATTTTTTTGGCGGATGGCTGGTGCATGTTGTCGAACATAAGATTAGCTTCTTGTGGCGCTTTCATGTAATACACCATGCTGATAATAACGTTGATGTTACCACAGGTCTCCGGCACCACCCGGGCGAGAGCCTGCTGCGGGGTTTGTTCTTCTTTATTGGAATTATTGTGAGCGGCGCACCCATGTATGCAGTAATGATCTTCCAGACCTTGCTGGTACTTTCATCGGCTTTTACTCATGCCAATATCAGTTTACCTAAATGGCTGGATAAGGCCTTGAGTTATGTGTTGGTTTCTCCCAATATGCACAAAGTGCATCACCACTGGAAACAACCATATACAGATAGTAATTACGGTGCGGTGTTGTCAATTTGGGACCGTGCCTTTGGCACTTTTCGTAAACTGGATACTTCCAGTATTAAGTACGGGCTCGACCGTTATTACCCCAACGAACAAGATGAAGATTTTGTGCAATTAATGAAGAGCCCATTCACCCGCAGCAAGGCTGAGTAAATACACCCGATGTTTCGTAAAAACCTGTTACTGCTATTTTTTGTAGCCCTTAAAATTTTATTGCAATTTGTATTGGTGCATCCCGCTTACGACTTGCACAGGGATGAATATTTACACCTTGACCAGGGCAGTCACCTTGCATGGGGATATGTATCTATTCCACCTTTCACTTCGTGGATATCATGGATCATTGATGCGCTTGGAGGCGGGGATGCTTTGGTTAATTTTTTTCCTGCATTGTTTGGTGCACTTACGATGGTTGTTGTTTGGAAAACCATCGAAGCATTGAATGGAAATATTTATGCGCTGGTACTGGCTGCCGTTAGTATTATTTTTTCGGCACTGCTCAGGCTTAATATGCTGTACCAGCCTAATTCATTTGACATACTTTGCTGGACATTTTTATATTTCTGTGTGGTGAAATACACCCTACACTACAATGCACGCTGGCTTTGGGCTGCGGCTGTTACCGTAGGAATTGGCCTGCTTAATAAATACAATATTGCTTTTGCTTTAGTGGGCCTGGCTCCTGCCCTGCTGCTGAGCAGGCACCGGGTAGTTTTTGGCAAACGGACCTTGTACCTGGCAGGGTTGCTGGCCCTTATATTAGTAGCACCCAATATTTACTGGCAATACAAACATGAATTTCCTGTGGTAGCTCATATGAAAGAACTGGCTGCTACCCAGTTAGTGAATGTAAACCGGGGAGATTTTCTCCGGGAACAATTGCTGTTCTTCTTCGGTTCTTTGCCGGTATTGCTTGCTGGTATTTTTTCGCTGTTATTTTACAAGCCTTTCAGGCAGTACCGGTTTTTATTTTGGTCGCTAATTTTTACGCTGGCGATATTTACCTACCTGAAGGCAAAGGGTTATTATGCAATAGGTATTTACCCCGTGTATATTGGTTTTGGCGCCGTGTTCCTGGAAAAAGTATTGGTGAATCGCTGGCAGCAGCGTTGGATAAGACCTTTGTTGATTGTATTACCAATTGCCCTAACGGCATTGGCTGCTCGGCTTATATTCCCTTTACTGCCACCCGAGCAGTTAGTTACAAAAAAGGAAAAACTGGCAAAGCTTGGATTGCTTCGCTGGGAGGATGGTAAAGACCACCAACTACCGCAGGATTTTGCTGATATGCTTGGATGGAAAGAACTGGCCGGCATTGTAGATAGTGCCTACAGTAAACTGGCAGATAAAGAACATACCCTCGTACTGTGTAATAATTACGGGCAGGCTGGTGCTATTAATTATTATTCAAAAAACAAACTGCACGCTGTAACATTTAACGCTGATTATATTAACTGGTTTCCGAATAATAAACCATGGGTGAACCTGGTACTGGTGAAGGAAGCCGGTGAAGCGCCCGTTACGGAAAAGGAAAAAATATTGTTCAGTTCTGTGAAGCTTGCAGGAAAGATCAACAACGAATATGCCAGGGAATATGGTACATCGGTATTTGTAGCATCAGGAGCTTCGCCGGAGGTTACCATGATCATTGAACAGCAAAGACAGCGGCGCCTGGCGGAGGATCAATAAGCCCAACGCCGGTTTTCGTATTGCAAAAATAAAATACAGATGAATGCGAGGTGACCAATGGGTGCAATATCCATCACACACCAGTTGGCCAGGTGAAATACCAGCAATGCTATCGCCAGCCATTTGTCCCAACGGCGGGTAAAAAATCCTACCAACATAGAAAGTTCAATCACCGTGGCGCCAATCATCAATCCATATGCAACAGCGGGATGCTGAATGAGGTATAGGTTGATGCTGGTTCTAAAACCAAGGTTGCCTTCCACATAGTAAGGTGCAAACTGCGAAGTAAGGTGCTGGCTGAAGTGGGTGATATCGTCAAAACTATGATTCCATAATTTCAACAGACCGGAGGATATATAAAAGAATAAAAGGAAGTAGCGAATGGCTTCCCATGCAAACTTTCTGCTGTTGTTTTTATCAAATAAAAATGGCACCAATACGAGGAACATGCCGCTTTGAAAATTACGATGAGTAAGGTAACCGGTAAGGGTGATGTACAGGCAAAAGAGCAGGATAAATAAAATAATTGCAATAATATATTGCCGGGGAAAAATGATGAGCAATATCAGCAGCAGGATGATGGACAGGCTTAACAGCGAACCCAGCCAATGATGTGCAATGATGGTTTGCGGAATGCCGGCTCCAAACAGCAGCCAAGAAAAAGGATCTACCCCGATGCTAAAAAAAGGATTGCCATAGAGGGAAGCAAACCCAACTCCTGAATAAAGAATAATGCAACATTCCAGGAACAGGATCAATAATATCCGCCTTTGCGCAGTTAATGTAATACTGTTATTTAGTGGCCTCATCGGATATTAATTTGTTGGGTAAGGATAACGGATGAATCTTCTATGGTAGGTTTGCCCTGTTCAAAGTTCAGACGGTAATGTATTATATCAAGTCTATGTTCGCCTCTACTTTTATAACCAGCATAATGAAGGTACCAGCCCGGCCATTTAATGGCTTCTTTTTTTTGTGGCACCAGTTTGTTGCTTATCTCTTTGGGTAACCAGGAATTGGCAGCCAGGTATTGGTGCATGTAAAGTACCTGCCCCTGCTGCCGGTATAAGGCATAGTTACGCAGAGACATTTCAAGAAAGTCTTTTTTCCAATATGGGAAGGCCGTAATATGAATGATGGAATCATCCAGTTTGATGGCATAGGTATCGGTGTGCCATGCGGCGGCGGGCTGAACGGAAAACATGGCATTGTAGGGAAAAAGTACCATATCCATCTTTTTAAAAAAGACGATAGCATAGGCAATTATAAAAATGATAACGGCAACAAAACCTGCTTTACTGTACCTGCCTAAGCGGTATAGGAATGATCTTTTCATTAGTGGATTTTACGAGGGAAAACGGGAAACAAAGTACTACAATTCTATAATACCCTGCTGCCTTGGTTTAACCTGGAATTGTTTTTTAAAGCTCCTGAACAAGATGAGGAATACAGCAATATAACAAATTGAACTGATAGTTGCTGCAGCAAACACCCCAAACCTTGGTACCAGCCATGCATCTAATGCCACTATCAAAACCAGTCCGGTAAGGTCTGCCAGTATTATGGGTTTGATATTTCCTTTGCCGATATACACCGAATTAATAAGGGTGAGCATACCCAGGCAAATATAGCCCGGCAGCAAAACCAGCATCAGTTGGTGCATATCGGCGAAGCCTGCTCCAAACAACAGCGGGAAGACCCATGGCCCTGCAATAGCCACCAACACTGCAGCCAGGCATATCAGCAAGAGATAGGGTTTCATCATCCTGCGCCATTCCTGGTAAGAGGACCCCACCGTTTCTTTTGCAATAAAAGGCAATAAGGTAGAGCTGATGATGCTTGAAAAATAAATAAAGTACTGGCCTATTTTGCCGCACTGCACATAATTGCCCAATACATCTTTTGCACAGTAAGCTTCTACGAAAAAATTATCGATCCTTAAAAATGCAAAGTAAATGATGGATGAGATCATTACAATAAACCCTGGCTTTATAAAAGAAGACCAGCTAACCACCTGTGTGCCGTTGCCGGGTACTTTTTGGTAACTGGCGGCAAGCATAATAGCTCCCTGTATAAAGAACAACAGCCCGTATGCCAGCGCAAGTTGCTCTAATGTGAATGCAGCATTTTTATTGTAATTGATGAAGAGGTATACCAGGAAGATGCTGTTGGTAGTTATCAATATTACATTCTGCAGGTTGAATTTTCTTAAGGCCGATAACACGCCCTGGTACAAAATGAGCAACAGGTTTCCCGTAGCAAAAAAAAGGATGGCCCAGGTGGGTTGGTTAAACCACTGATACACGATTGCGGGCATTAGCGCAAAAGCCAGCAGTACAAAAAATATACTGGCGGCCAGCATTACCCATAATAGTTTTCGCAGCAGTTTTTGCAGCAGGCGGGGTTCCTGCGCAAGCAAGGCAATGACAGCAAAGTCGAGGCCAAGGCTGCAAATAAATGCCACGAAATTGATCAGGTACAATTCATTAAAATAAACACCGCTTTGCCCTGCACCCAACATCCGTACAATAAGAATATTAATGAGGAACACAACACTATGATTCAGTAATTTACCGATGACATTGTGTTGCAGAATTTTGGCAATATTGATCATACAGTAGCGCTGTTGCCGGTATTATTTCTTCAGGCTGTTGATGATGGCTGCAAATTCAGTTGCCACCAGGCTTGCACCCCCAACAAGGCCGCCGTCAACATCGGGCTTACCAAAAATCTCAGCAGCATTGGCAGCCTTTACACTTCCGCCATACAAAATAGAAATACTGTCTGCTACATCGGCACCATATTGTTTGTTGAAAACATACCTGATGGCAGCATGCATATCCTGCGCCTGCTGGCTGCTGGCGGTTTTTCCGGTACCAATGGCCCAAATAGGTTCATAGGCTATAACGAAACCGGTAAGCTGTTCGGCTGTTAAATGAAACAGACTTTCAGTCAACTGCCGGGTAACATATTCGTCCTCTGTGCCAGCTTCCCTTATCTCTAAAGGTTCGCCACAGCAAAAAATAGGCTGTACTTTATGGTCCATGGCAATGTTTACCTTTTGGGTCAGCAGGGCATTGTCTTCGTGGTTGTATTGCCTGCGCTCACTATGACCAATCACCACATATTTGATATCCATGCTTTGCAGCATTTCTGCACTCACTTCTCCTGTGTAGGCGCCGTTTTCTAATGCAGCGCAATTCTGTGCTGCTACCAGCATACTGGTTTTTCCATCTAGCAATTGCTTGACAGGTAAAATGTATGGAAACGGTACTGCAAATATTGCCTGTTGTTCATCTGTAATATTAAGATCAGCTTCCAGCAATGCTTTTATCAATTCGTTTGCCTGTAAAAGGCTAAGGTTCATCTTCCAGTTGGCTGCTGCTATTTGTTTGCGCATGGTGCTTATTTTTTGTGTTGACTTAAATATATTTTCTGCAAAGTTTCTTTTTCCTGTTCAGATAAGTGTTGCCCCTTCATTTTTTTCCAGTTGTTGATGTCGGCCAGGGCTTTTTCAAATATATACTGCCCGGTACCCCAGGAAAAATGCGGCAGGTATTTGGGCGGCATGTCTCCAAAGATATTACAACAAACGCCCACTACCGAACCTGTATTAAAACTACTGTTGATGGCAGTACGGCTATAATCGCCCATCAATAACCCGCCTTTATTGCCGGCCGAAACCGGTGCGGCATCATCATCGATGGTATACCTAACTTCTCCGCCGGTATTCTTTACATTACTGCAACTGGTGCCGGCTCCCAAATTACACCATTCACCTATAACGCTGTCGCCAAGGTAACCATCATGCCCTTTATTGCTGAAGCCGAAGAACATGCTGTTCTTGATCTCGCCGCCCGCCACACAGTATGGCCCCAACGTAGTGCCGCCATATATTCTTGCACCCATCTTAACCACGCTACCTTCGCATGCAGCGAAAGGCCCCCGTATGGCTGAACCTTCCATTACCTCCACGTTCTTGCCAATATAGACCGGGCCTTCGCTTGCGTTAAGGAAACAGCATCGCACAACGGCTCCTTCTTCAATAAAAATGTGTTGCGGGGCAATGCATTTATTGTCTGCATCAATGGGCATCGATTCCCTGCCGGCTGTTACCAACTCATAATCTGCCTTGATTGCAGTTGCGTTTAATTGAAAAATTTGCCAGGGATGTTGAATAAACTGGATGGATGAATTGGGGGTAATGGTTTTGCCAGCTCTAGCAAGCTCCAAAAGCTGCTCAATATTTTGAAGATTGGGTACCACATTGGCCGGAACCGTGATGCTAATGTCGCCTTGTTCGCCGGGATCGGTTACGATTGTTTCGTTGGTGAGCAGCTCCCATTTTTCCCGCAGGGTTAATATACCCAGCCGGATATCTGCCACATGCCTGGTATTAGTAAACGGGAAGAGTGCCTCCTTACAATTGCTTTCGTTGAGGAAAATGCTCATAGCTGATAAAAATAATGATTTTATTGGTTCCCTATGTCTATCCTATTGATAGTAAACTGGTAAACTGCTGAAACTAAAAATCCCCCCGGAGAACCGAAGGGACCTTAAAGTATAGCCATGAAAAACAAACTTCCACTAAAGATAACAAATCTGTTAGTAATTATTTCGCTTTCTTTTCGTAACGTTTTTTAAACTTATCAATACGACCGGCAGTATCTACCAATACATTTTTACCCGTGTAAAAAGGGTGAGAAGTATTAGAAATCTCCAGTTTGATAACGGGGTATTCCTGTCCATCTTCTTCAAAAACAATGGTTTCGCTGCTGGATGCTGTAGACTGGCTCAGAAAGGTAGTACCATTACTCATGTCTTTAAAAACGACTTTTCTGTAATTTTTTGGATGAATGTCTTGTTTCATTATTAGTTTTTTTATACGGATTTTGCCGTATATGTTATGAATCGGGCAAAGTTAGGCTATTTTGAATAATAAAAGCCTATTAACTCTTCATATTTACAAATTGAAGGGCCAGTCCCAGGGTCCAGCTTTTGGAGGCCTGTATCACATCCTGCAGGTCATCTATTTTTTTGCCGGTTACCCTGATGATATCATCCATAATGGCCACTTGCACTTTAAGGCCACTGTCTTTAATGAGCTTTACGATCTTTTTAGCGTCTTCCTGCTTAATACCATTTCTAACGGGCACTTCCTGCTTAACAACCTTCCCGCTTGGGAATGGTTCCTTGCTAAAATCGTAGATCTCGGCGGCCAGGCCCTGCTTCATACTCCGGCTGATCATTACATCTTTTATCTGATCTAATTTCATGTTACTGTCTGCTTCCAGGTTCACTTTAAAATCCTTTTTATTCAGGTCAATCACTACATGTGAGCCTTTGAAATCGAAACGATTGGTGATTTCCTTGCTTACCACGTTAATGGCATTGTCAAGGGTTTGCAGGTCTACTTTGCTTACTATATCAAATGAAGGCATAATGGTTAAGTTTTTACAAATATAAAAAACTGTGACTAACACGGCATTATATTTCCCTTGTCGGTTATTACTTTGCTTCGGGTTTCCAGAGGTTCTGACTAATATTTTTCATTTTATACATATTCTTTTACATTCGTAGCATCTCATTCACCTGTTGAACTTTGAACAATGATAAAATACATCCTTTTTCTGCTGATGCTGTCTCCCCTTTTAATGGCAGCACAGCGTACCGATAAAAAACTGGAAGCAAATATTAAAGCCGCCATCACCGGCTTTAACGGCGATATTGGTATCTACATTAAAGATTTGCGCACCGGTAAAACGGTGGCCATAAATGCCGACAGCATTTTTCCCACGGCAAGCATTGTAAAAGTGCCTATTATGGTAGGTATTATTGATAAGATGGAATTACAACAGTTAAAATATGACCAATTGCTTACCTACCGTGATTCATTGCTGTATGCCGGTGAAGATATCCTTGGCTCTTTTAAAGACAGCGAAAAAATTACACTTAAAAAAGTGATGATGCTGATGCTGACCACCAGCGATAATACTGCCAGCCTTTGGTTGCAAAGCCTGGCCGGTACCGGCACCCGCATTAACGAATTGATGGATAGTTTGGGATTGAAAAATACCAGGGTAAATTCCAGGACACCGGGTCGGGAAACCAACCGAACCTCGTACGGCTGGGGCCAAACCACCCCACGGGAAATGGCCAGCTTGTTTGAAATGATCTACAAAAAAAAGGTGATCTCTGCAGAATCAAGTGAACGCATGTTGCGATTGCTTGGCAGAAATTTTTGGGATGATGTGAGCTTATCGAAGGTGCCGCCTACTGTTGCCGTATTCAGCAAGAATGGCGCAGTAGATGCCTCCCGTAGTGAAGTGATGCTGGTTAATGGTTGTGACCGCCCTTACCTGCTGGCGGTTTTTACAAAAAATAATAAAGATAAAAGTTGGGCTTCCGGTAATGAAGCGTGGGTATTAACCAGGAAAATATCGCAAATGACATGGGAACATTTTAAATAAAAAAACGCAACCTCGCGGCTGCGCTTTTTTATTCCCGGTGATTTATTAATTAGCTCCTTTTATGCGGTTTTGCTCATCGCCTGCTCCACCCGATTTACGACTCTTTAAACCCTTGATAGGTTTTCCGAAACGGTAGTTGAAACTGATGGTAGCTACCCTGCTGTCGCGGTAATTCTGGAATGTTGCCTCGGTATTCTGAAAGTTGATATTACCTGAAGGCCTCATGGTGAGTAAGATATCCCTAACGCTCAACTTCAGGGTGCCCTTTTTCTTTAATACCTGCTTTTGTATGCCTGCATTTAGCTGGCCCAGGTCTTGTATTTCTATTTGTCCTTCTACCCCTTTGGTGCGGTAAAATCCAGAGATTTCGGCAGACCAACCCTTCTTGAAATTAAACTGGTTGTTGATGTTCACCAGGTAGTTGGTGGCTTTTATATCTAATACATCGCCATACAACATTCCTTTATACTCCTGGTAGCGGCCTTCTGTATAGATCATCAGGTTCCACCATTTTGCTGGCTTTAATTGTGCATTAACAGACAAGCTGATGTTATTCATTTTTCCAAAATTGCCCTGCCTTACAATTGTTGCAAACCCATCTTCTTCAAAAGTATCGGCGAAGAGGTCCTTGGTGTGGCTGTAATTAAATGAAGTGTTCAGCCAGTTACCATAACTGTGAGATAATTCCAGCGCATTGCTAAACATTGGCTTCAGAAATGGGTTACCTGCACCATAGGTGTACTTATCAATAAAATACAGGAACGGGTTCAGGTCTTCGTAATTAGGGCGGCTTATCCTGCGGCCATAATTGAAGCCAAAAGAATTTTTCTGGTTAGCCTTATAGCTGATGTATGCAGTAGGAAAAGCGCTGGTGTAAGAACGTTTGAATGACGAATCTGCTTGCGTAGGGTTTCCAAACTGCAGGCCTTCATAATTGGTGTTCTCTAACCTGAGGCCTGTTTGAAAGCCCCATTTTTTTATTTCCCTGCTAAAATTTACATAAGCTGCATTTACATTTTCCTTGTAATTAAACTGGTTGGTTTTATCATAATCAGGGTATGCTATACCATTCACTTCATTAAAATATCCAGCCGTATTATCAGTATTTACAAAACTTGTTTTTAAACCTGCTTCCATTTTCAGGCCTTTTTTAAACGGATGTGTATAATCCAGTTTTGCTGAGTAGATGTTGATGTCTGAAGGAAGTGACCCCACCAGGTGATCGGCGTATTTCTTATCCCAGTTTGGCTGGAAACTTGCGTTGAACAGGTCCTGGTCTTTATCTGTGCGGTAATTGATATAATCGATATCTGCAGTAATTTCCCTGCCTGTGCTGTCAATAATATGTCTCAGGTTAAAGTTAATCCCTCCGTTCTTCCATTGGCCGTCTTCAAGTCCCCTTGCGGTTACAATTGAGTCAACTGCACCTGTACTGTTTTTAAGAAAACTGGTATTAAAGTTACGATCGGAGTTGGGGCTTAGGTTACCATTAAAAACAATACCCAGGGTAGTTTTGCTGCTGGCATAATAATCCATTCCAATTTTAGCACTGTAACTATTCCTGTATTTTTTCATAAATGAATTTTGCTCAAAAATGGCCTTGGTAGAACCATCTTCGTTCTTATAACGACGCTGGATGTCCAGTTGCTGGAAATCTTCCCGGTAGTTTCCGCTAAAGGTGCTAAACAGGTTCACTTTGTTTTTGCGGTAGTTCAGGTTGATGCTGTTATTTGTTTTGGAATAAACGCCCTGGCCCAGCGCAACACTGAGAGAACCATTGAAACCCTTCTGCTTGTTCTTTTTCGTTTTAATGTTGATGACACCCGAGTTACCTGCGGCATCATACTTTGCAGATGGGTTGGTCATGATTTCTATCTGATCGATGGTAGATGATGCCATTCCTTTCAGGTAGTTGGCAAGATCAGCAGCATTCATATAACTTGGTTTGCCATCCAGCATTACTACTACACCTTGTTTGCCTTTAAGGCTGATGTTGCCATCTTTGTCAACAGTGATGCCGGGAGATTTTTCCAGCACTTCCAGGGCGGTGGTTCCTGTGTTAGAGATCAGCGCATCAGGATTGATGACCATTTTGTCGATCTTTCGCTCTACAAACTGCTTATTTTTAGTGGCAGTAACTACTACTGCTGCCATCTCCTTACCTGCAGGTAACAACTGAAGTGTTCCTGCATTAAGCGAAGGATTTGCCTGGCTAAGCACCAATTGTTGGCTATACACTTTTGCGTGGCCAACTGACTGGGCCATTAACAGGTAACTTCCGGTCTTTATATTATCAAAAAGGAAATTACCCTCCTTGTCGGTTATGGAGGTTTTCAGCAGCACAGAATCTGCTCCGTTTAAGAGGGAAATGGTAGCAGCATCAATTATTTTCTGGTTGCCACCGTCTTTAATTTTTCCGGAAATCTTTCCGGTTTGCTGGGCATAGCTGCACAGCCCCAAACTGGCGATTGCCAGTGTGAATAATAATTTTTTCATGAATATACTTTGTTTTTGTTGTTGCTAACTGTGGCTGCAGTTAGTAACGGTTGGCTAATTAATTGCAGTTATATACTTTGATAACTACTTAACAAAAGTAAGTACTGTGCAAGGCATAGTACAATGTTTTGTATTGGACGGTAAAATAAAAGGATAACCGGTTTAACATATGCTAAACGGTTATCCTTTATAAGAAGTTACAGTAAATGAAATTAAGGAGCGACTTTCCTGCTGCGGGCAATTAAAATGAAGGCAAAGCCTGTAAGTATAAGCAGTACAGCTATTATCTGTGCCTGCGATGGATGCATGCCCAGGATGGTATAGGTTTTATTTACCCGGATAGATTCTACCAGGAAACGTTCCATCCCGTTCAATACGAGGTAGAGGCCAAACATAATATAGGGTGTTTTTATGCGCCGGCGTATGCTCCAGAGAAACAGGAAGAGTATGGTACAGAGGATCGTTTCATACAACGGCGTAGGGAAAACAGGTTGCGGCAACACCCTGTTGTGTTCGTCTGTTATGCCAGGTATGATGATCCCATCCTTATTAACATTCTGCGGATAGCTGTAGGCAAAAAACCAGTTGGGTAAAAAAGACGGACCGGTAAAACGCTTGTGTGGCACATTGTGCAGGCTGCCGTAATAACGGTCTGTAACGTATTTTTCTGCACCGGTGCTGTCGGTAGCTTTTCCTTCTATAAAATAGCTGGCATTTTGTTTCAATTGCGCTTCAAACTGTCCGGGTGCGGTCTTTGTAATGTTGCCGTAGGAATCACTAACATAGGCACTATTATAAACGCCCCAATCGCCATCGCCGGAAACCTGACAACCGATTCTGCCTACAGCGTAGGCTATCATCAGGGCCGGGGCAGCAGCATCAACCAGGTGTCTTATCTTAATACCTTTTTTGTAGGCATACCAGCAAATAGCTATTGCTGCTAAAATTAATCCTCCGTAGAATGTAAGTCCACTTTGAGAAAAAATGCGGCCGATGGGGTCCTGGATGAATTCATCCCAGTGCTCAAAATTATCAAACAGCTTGGCACCAAGTATCCCAAACAGCAAGCCGAGGATAATGATATCTCCCACCCTGTCGTGCGGCCAGATGCGAACGGCCCGGCGTTCCGGTGTTTTTAGTTTTAATTTATTTTTCTCCCACCATTTAAGCCCTACCAGAGCAGCGGCAGCTATGAGGCCACCCAATAAATTTCCCTGGGTGCTAAAAATATAATCCTGTGCATTTTCAGTTTCTGGTTTGCTAAGAAAGAGGCCGACCAATTTATAGCCGAATATAAAACCGGTGAGGCCGTTCAGGAAAAGATCCATCAGAGAGGCGGGTTTGCCAACGGTGATCATTTCTTCCCTTGGTAACAGGTAGCCCTGCTTTTCTTTTCTTTTTAATTCTGATGAAAGCACGATGGCTGCTGCAACAAATGCCAGCGCTACAAACAAGCCAAACGTATTTAAAAAGCTTAGGCCCTGCCATTCTACATTGAACCAGTCTTTAAATACATAATATAAATTGGGATACATGTTGTGTGTTTAAGCGTAAAAATTTGCTGCAATATATTGGATACTGCCCGCACTAAAAAATCCTCCTGAATACTTGCATAACAGGAGGATTTTTATAAAATGAATTTAACGACATTAATTGCAGTAGGTATCAAAAGCTGCAGTAAGGTTATCTGCAATCATCTGGGCACTTCTGCCTTCAATCATGTGGCGTTCTATCATGTGCACCAAAGCTCCGTCTTTAAACAATGCGATGGCCGGTGATGATGGTGGGTAAGGCACCAAATGCTTCCTCACTTCATTCACGGCATCTACATCAAAACCTGCAAAACTGGTAGTTACCTGATCGGGTTTTTTGGAGCTGTTATGAACAGCCATCAACACACCCGGCCTTGCAGTACCTGCACTGCATCCACATACAGAATTTATCATTACTAAGGTGGTACCTTCTTTCTTCAACGTTTCGTTCACTTCCGCTGCCGTCAGCATTTCTTTAAAACCATTTTCTGTCAATTCCTCTTTCATGGGAATCACAATCTCTGCTGGATACATATGTTTACTGTTTATATCTTTTATAAATGAATGCAAAACTACAACCTAAATACTGAATGGCAACGGTAAAAAATAGCCAAAGAAACCAACCAGATTCGGCTATAATGGCAGCTTATGCTGAATCAAACTGCCTTAATGGCCTGTTTTGGTCGCCTGCTTTGCCTGTAAGTCCTGTTTTTGGGAGTGGAACACTGTTTGAACATCATTTTCGGAAATTATTACTAAAACAAAAAAATAATAACAATGACACTCGTAAAATTAAACAACCACCCAACAAGGACTTTTGATGGTTTAATGAAAGACCTATTCAATGATTTTCCTACAACCATGAATAAAAGCTGGAGACAGGATGCTTTGCAATTTCCTCCGGTGAATATCGTGGAGAAAGCCGATGCTTACCAGCTTGAACTGGCTGCGCCGGGCTTAACGAAGACTGATTTTAATGTAAAGCTGGACGACAGCCTGCTTACAATCAGCTTTGAGCAAAAAAACAGCAAGGAAGAAAACACCGACAAAATGATCCGCAGCGAGTTTTCCGTTAGATCATTCAAGCGCAGTTTTACCCTTGATGAGCATATAGATGCAGAAAACATTGCAGCCCGTTATGAAAATGGCATTTTACAATTGGTTTTGCCAAAGAAAGAAATAGCTAAAGCCGTTGCAAAAAATATTGATATACAATAAATGCTGTGACTTATACAGTTGGTAGACTATATTTAACAGATATAGCCACCTCCCTCGTTCCCGGGGGAGGTTTTTTAATTAAAGGCATTGATCCTTCCGCCGGGTGTCAATAATGTACTGGATCTTCCAGCCATCTGCTGTTCTTACCAGTTGAAATGAATTTACACCGCAATGGCTGAATTTGTTGTTGTAGTAAAATGAATAAGGCGTCCATACAGAAGCCAGGTCGCCATCAATTTTAACCATGTTGAAGCTGATGCGCTCGTCAAGGGAGCCGGGTGCTGTACTAGCTATAGACGCAGCAAAATCCTGGATGGATTCATTTCTTACGATGAGTTTCCCTTCCCGGTTACGGCCAATGGTTTGCAACACGGCGCTGTCTGCAAAGCAGTTTAACAACATAGCTCTATTACTTTGTTTCATACCATCAAATAATTTGTTCACCACATTCTTTACAGAATCTTCTGTGCCCTGGCTACGGGCAAATTGAGAAAGAGACAGCAACATGCAAATAGCGAATAGTGATTTCATAACTGTAATTTTTTTGGGCGCATCCTTGGCCCGGGTTTAGGTAATAATTGTTCAATTTTTCTTCTTATGTTAAAGATACAAATGAGTGTAAAAGCTATCCCATTAATTTTGTTGAATGGTTTATCTTCGTCGCAATTTTTTAACTCAGCCAGATTATGACCATGAGAACAGTTACAGGTATTTTCATCTTGATAATGTTAGCAGGTAAAGGTTCAGCACAAATATTTACTGACACGCTTTTGCCTGTGGAGGCTAAGACCGATACTGTTCTTAGAATCAAAAACCTGAATCCGTATTTTAATCTTCATGTAGATTCCACTTTAAATTACCAGCTCGAGATCAATAAAAACCTGTCAGATTATTACTGGTTCCTGAAGAATTCTCCAGTTGGCCTGAAGGTTAACAAAGACAATGGTTTAGTAACTTTTAAAGCTGACAAATCTTTTTTCCTTTCTGGCAGATTAAAGTATGATTATGAGTACAAGGTAAACCTGATCGTACAAAATCTTGATAAACCGGATGATCGTGTAGATACCAGTTTTTCATTGATGTTTTACAGTACAGAGATTATTCCTTCCAGGGTAAAACCAACGGTAACCAATACCCTGTTTATTGATGAAGGCGACACGCTGAGTTTTAAAATTCAATGCGATAATGGAAGTTTTCCAATAGAAGAACTTACTTACCTGAGTAACTATCCCATCAAGTCTTCTACCCCGGTGTTAAAATGCGGTGATGACTTTACCTGGTTTGCGCCTTTTGATTTTATTAAAGATTCAGATAAGGAGAAAGTGAAGAAACTGCAGATCAATTTTATTGGTACCAATAAATTCAATGTATCAGATACGGCCAGGATAGATGTGTATGTAAAAGAGAGCATCAACTATCCTCAGCAGGTTAAGGAGTTTGAGCGGTTGCAGGCAGATACAAAAAAATACATTACTTCTTTAAAGAGCAGTTTCCGGGTGGTAGATAAGCGCATAAAGAAAACAAAACGCACCCGTACAGGTTTCGACCTTGCCTCTGCTTCTACGGCTTTGAGTGGAACCGTATTGTCATCCCTGCCAACAGATGATTCTAAAACGGCGGGTAAAATTCTTCCGAGCGTAGGTATTGCATTGGTGCCGGTTAAAGAAGCTACAGCACCCAGCAGCAGTTATGAGCAGAATACTGCTACCCTTATCCGCAGCAGCATCAAACGCCTGGAATTTTTATTACAGGAAAACCAACTGGTAGGCACTAGTGATCCGGATATTTTAAATAAATCCAGGAAGCTGAAGGAGGAACTGAAGCAGATGCAGATCCAGTTAATAGATATACCATTTACAGATGAACCTGCAGATGAGAAAGAACTGGATGAATACTTCGATAATCCCAAGGTGAACAAGAAGTATAAACCCCGGAGCCGTAACTAATTTTTTCCATAGCCAAAACTTTGGTTGCATTATTGCACGGCTTTCTGAAAAAAAATCAATGAACAAAGGATCTTTATTAATTATTTTATTCATTTCTTTTGCAATTGTACAAGGCTGTGCACGTAAAGCGGTACCGCCAAAACCTACAGAAGACTATACTTCTAAAAGTAAAAATGAAACCATCGACTCTGCTTCTGTGGCTGAAGCACCTGCAAAAGAAAATATCGTTTACAGGGCACCGGTAAAAACGGCTACCCCAAAAGTTATTGTTGTGAACGATAAGGCTGCAACGAAAACAGTAGAAGGCCGATATTACTACGACCTTCAGGGAAAAAGATACTGGCGCAATAAAAAAGATGGAAAGTATTACCTGTATTATAAAGGGATGTTCAACAATAAAGATTTTCAGTAAATAAAAAACCACGCCGAAAGCGTGGTTTTTTATTTACTATTTGTAACCGAGTATCTTAAGCATACTCTGCGATGTTTGTTCTTTTGCATACACCCATTCTACCAGTTTTCCATTTTTATCCCGCTCTATAATTACGTGTTTTGGGGAAGGTATCAGGCAATGTTTGATGCCGCCATAACCACTAATTTGGTCCTGGTAGGCGCCGGTATGAAAGAAGCCAACATATAACGGCTCCTTATTGGTTTCCAGTTTGTCTTCGTCGGTTGTTTTTACTTTTGGCAGAAACACTTCGTTGATGTGTTCTTCTGAATCGTAATAGTCATGCCCGTCGCAGGTAATGCCGCCCAGCACGACACGCTGGTATTCATTGTCCCATTTATTGATGGGCAACATCAGGAATTTTTCACCAATACCCCAGGTATCCGGCAAGGTGGTAATAAATGACGAGTCAATCATATACCAGGTTTCCCGGTCGTTCTGTACTTTTTCACCAATAACACTATAAATGTGGGCCATGCTCTCTCCCACGGTGAAGCTGCCAAATTCTGTGTAAATATTCGGCATTTGCACTTTGGCCTTCTTACAGGCAGCTTTAATATTGCCCACAATTTCGTTGATCATGAACTGGTAATCGTAATTAAAACCCAGGGAGTGTTTGATGGGAAAACCACCACCAATGTTGATAGAATCAAGTTCGGGGCAAATCTTTTTCAACTGGCAATACAATGCAATGCTTTTCTGTAATTCACTCCAGTAGTAGATATCGTCTTTAATACCCTTGTTAAGAAAGATATGAAGCATCTTCAGCTGAAACTTATCTTCATATCCTTCAATCTCATCTACATAAAATTCAAGCACATCCTTTGCTTTAATACCCAGCCTGCTGGTATAGAACGGAAAGGAAGGTTCTTCTTCGGCGGCTATTCTTATACCCAGTTTAAACGGTTCGCCGGTGCGGATGTTCCGTTTGTACATGCTCAGTTCTTCTTTATTATCCAGCACAGGAATTACATTCTTATAGCCATCGTTTATCAGTTTTGCAATGCGGCTGGTATAATTCTTCTGCTTAAAACCATTGCACACAATATGAATATCCTTGGTGATCTTTCTTTTTTTATACAATGCATTGATGATATCAATGTCGTAGGCGTAGGAAGTTTCCAGGTGTATGTTGTGCTTCAACGTTTCTTCTACTATAAAACTAAAATGGGAGCTTTTGGTACAATAGCAATAATGATATTCGCCTTCATACTTATGCTTTTTAAAAGCATTTTCAAACATCTTTTTCGCTTTGTTTATCTGCATGCCTATTTTAGGCAGGTAGCTAAGTTTTAATGGTGTACCATGTTTTTCAATGAGCGCTTTAATATCCACATCATTGTACTGCAGGTATTCGTCCTTGAGTTTAAAATCTTCCTGGGGAAAGTTGAAGGTTTGTTGAACAAGGCTGGCGTAAGTATTATTCATCAGCGAAAATGCTTGTTATGAATGAAAAAATAAAATAGTTGGCAAATATATTTATAAGTAGCGGGTTAATGGCGAATTCGTTTAAATTATTGCTTTCGCAAAAAGCGAATAATTTTATAAACGATATAGGTAGCTGCGAGCAGGCAGGCTATTGTCCATCCTATCAAACTTATATCCGGGGAAATCAGCTCCATATTTAAGGCATTAAAAAACCGCCCTGAAAAGCAGGACGGTTAATAAAGTTATGCAATAAAATTATTTTACTGAATTAACAAGGGTTTTGAAGGCTTCCGGCTCATTCATAGCCAGGTCTGCCAGCACCTTGCGGTTCAGATCAATTTTCTTTTCAGATAGTTTATTGATGAACGTGCTGTAGGTTATTCCTTCGGCCCTTACAGCGGCGTTTATACGTGCAATCCACAAAGTGCGGTATTCACGCTTCTTTAATTTACGGCCAACGTAACTATACGTTAAACCTTTCTCCATTACGTTTTTAGCAACGGTATATACATTTTTACGCTTGCCATAGTATCCTTTGGCTGCTTTTAAAATTCTTTTGCGGCGGGCCCTGCTGGCTACTGCATTTACTGAACGTGGCATATCTTAATTTTTTTAAAGTTAATAGTTGATAAATTTTTTCCCTTTGTTAGATGTTCAATAAACGCTTCACAAAAGGGATGTGCGTAGCCGATATCTGGCCGTCTATGCGCATGCCACGCTTACGCTTGGTTGATTTTTTTGTGAGGATGTGGCGTTTGAACGCTTTCTGGTGGAGAATTTTACCTGTACCGGTAACTTTGAAGCGCTTCTTTGCGCTACTGTTGGTTTTAACCTTTGGCATTATATAACTGTTTTTAAGTTACTCCCTGCTGGCGCTCCCGCATCATGCAGGAAACTTTTTGAGCCGTGTGGGAAATGAATAAAACAAAAAGAGTATTCTTTTCGGGCGGCAAAGTTAGGGAAATTAATTGGATGTCGAACAGGTAAGAGGAAAAAAGAGCACAATTTCCCTTGTGTCAGAGGCGAAATAGAAAGCTGAATGTTTAAAATAGTCGTATTCGCCAAACAAAACTAAGGTTTAATCTGGCTTTTAAACCGTTATTAAATAAACTATTATTTTTTTAATCCACGCAGTTTGCTTTAGTTTTGGCCCTCACTGAAATTAACGATTGCACATATGAATCAGCGCAAAGCAGGATTAATCGCATTTATCCTTTTTACCATTACAGCCCTGCTACATGTATTGAATGGCTACGACTTCATTTCATTGCCTGCGCCCTTGTTGTTAAGTATCCGCTGGGTATTTGTAGCCAGCACTGTTTTGTTTGCAATTTTTAAACGGTCGCTTACTACCTGGATTTTGGTTGCCATGGTTATTGGTGTGGAGATAGGGCTCGATTTTCCTGCCTTCTCTCAAAACCTGCAGTTCCTGAGCAAGATATTCCTGAGGTTGGTAAAAACCATTGTAGCGCCTTTGTTATTTTCTACCCTTGTGGTGGGCATCGCCAGCCATTCTAACCTGAAACAGGTTGGTCGTATGGGCTGGAAATCGCTGCTTTATTTTGAAGTGGTTACCACAATAGCCCTGGTGATTGGTTTGGTATTCATCAATATCACCCGTGCCGGTATCGGTATTAAAGTGCCAGAGGCGCTGTTGAAAGAGCTACCTACTGCTGCTGTAAAAACCTGGCAGGATCATATTATAGACATCTTCCCGGAAAATATTATAAAGTCGATTTACGAGGGTAATGTGCTGCCCATCGTTGTTTTCAGCGTAATTTTCGGTATTGCGCTTGCGTTGCTTAACGAACATAAAAAACGCCCCATGCTGGAGTTTGCTGAAAGCCTTGCTGAAGGGATGTTCAAATTCACTAACATCATCATGTATTTTGCGCCTTTTGGTGTGGGTGCGGCCATTGCAGTAACCGTTGGGCACCTGGGTATTGATATTTTGAAGAACCTGTTTTTGTTGCTGATTACGCTATATATTGCCTTGTTCTCCTTTTTGCTTTTAGTGTTGCTTCCAATAGCACTCTTCGTTGCTAAAATACCGATTAAGCAATTTATACGAGCCATAAAAGAGCCGGTGTCTATTGCGTTTGCCACTACAAGTTCTGATTCTGCTTTGCCCAAAGCGCTGGAAAATATGGAGAAGTTTGGTGTGCCCCGTAAAATCGTTTCATTTGTAATTCCTACTGGCTATACCTTTAACCTGGATGGTACTACCCTTTACCTTTCGCTTGCTTCTGTTTTTGTGGCGCAGGCTGCCGGTATGGACCTTTCCTTTGGCCAGCAAATGCTGATTGGACTAACCTTGATGCTTACCAGTAAAGGGGTTGCAGCAGTACCCAGGGCATCGCTTGTGATACTGATTGCCACAGCATCTACGTTTGGTTTTCCGCTTTGGCCAATCATGGCAATATATGGTATTGATGAGTTGATGGATATGGCCCGCACCTCTGTTAATGTGATCGGCAATACGCTGGCCAGTTGTGTTATTGCCCGCTGGGAGGGTGAATTTGATGATGAGAAAGCGCTTGCTTTTGTAGAAGATTAATTCAGCCTTTTATAAAATTCAGGATGTGATGAAACGCTTTGTTTTTTCAATAGCAGCAGCATTCTCCGGGTGAATGAAAATGAAATCAACTACCGAAGGTCCGTGCCCGTTTGCAGAAGCCATGAGCTTGCCTTTCTCTAAATGGTATTGTGCATAGCCAATGCAGATAAAGAAATCCTCCACTACTTTTTTATGGGTGCCCCAGGTTTCTACCTGTACAATGGGTTTGTGTTGCTCAAATACCGATCTCATTTCTGGCAATACAAATTCTTCATAACCCTCAATATCACATTTAACGAAGTCTACCCTTGGCAGGTTGCCAAACAGTTCACTTCCTTTTTTCATGGTAGCTTCAAACTTAAAACCATAATCTTCCAGACTGCCGTGTGTGCTTTCGTCGTGTACGTTGGGAAGCCCGGTGGAGAGATAGCCAAGGTCCTTTGGTATCACCAGGGTAATATCCTTTTCTTCGGTACCAAGGGCATAAGGGTAAATCGTAACATTTTTCTTGTCCGCCAGCCGCCATTGCAGTATTTCATTAAAGGGAATCACCGGCTCAACTGCATACAATTTCCCGGATGATCCAACCCATTGCTGCAATAAATTGGAATAGTAGCCAAGATTGGCACCAAGGTCAATAACGGTGTCACCTTCCTTCACCAGGTTGGCCGCAAAATAATGGTACTGGTACTTGGGATTGCCTTTTAGTAGCCCGGTTTTATACAAGCTGAGAAAGGAGCTATTTAAGAACTTTAAATAGTTGCGTTGGCTTAAGGTCTTGTATAATAACTTATTAATGGCTCCCATATAGGCGGCTTTGGGTTGAAATATAGCTGCTGTTCAGCGCTGCAAATGTATAGTAAATAGGGATTAGAAGGACCAGGATAATTTTGAACTTGCATTTGGGCAAAATCGACAGAAACCCTCAGCTAAGATTTCAAATAATGAAGAAGATAATTGTGTATAATCTGTTTATTACTGAAATATTTAATTCGTCATTATACGGTGGCCAAATCCGTTTTGAAGCTGCTGATCATTGTAAATCAATATTATAACGCCATTGTTATGGGTATATCTAAATATATTAAATATTTAATAATATAAATAATAAATCAATTAAGTCTAGGTTTTGGCAATAAAATGAACAATATTTATAAATAGATATTATTTTAATATTAATTTAAAATTCATTTTATGATTAAGAAACTAACGGCAAGGAGAATAGTTCCCTTTCTTATCTTATCGGCAATTGCCATTGTTGCACTTTTTATTCCTTCATTACCCACGTTTGAAGATAAGGCAGGTGTATACAATCAATCAGATATTGCCTGGATACTGGTGGCAACGGCATTGGTGTTTTTGATGACGCCTGGTCTCGCTTTTTTTTACGGTGGCATGGTTCATCGTAAAAATGTGATCAGTACCATGATAAAAAGTGTAGTGGCTGCTGGAGTAGTAGGTGTATTATGGGTAGTGGTTGGGTTTAGCCTTGCTTTTGGCGAATCATATTATGGCATCATTGGCAATCCATCTACATTCCTATTTTTTCGTAATGTGGGTTCCGGCGCTCCCTGGAGCCTCGCCCCTACTATACCTATTACCTTGTTTGCATTATTCCAGATGATGTTTGCCATCATTACGCCGGGCCTGGTTGTGGGCGCTGTGGCAGAAAGGATTCGTTTCTCCTCGTATATTTTATTTACTGTATTGTTCAGTCTCCTTATTTATGCACCATTGGCGCATTGGAGCTGGCATCCTGATGGGTTCCTTTTCCAGATGGGGGCGCTTGACTTCGCCGGCGGTACAGTAGTTCACATTTCTGCGGGTTGCGCTGCCCTCGCAGGTGCCCTTGTTTTAAAGCGTCGCAAGGTTCATATGGAGCACAAAGATATTCCACCTGCCAATGTACCCTATGTACTTATTGGTACCGGTTTGCTTTGGTTTGGCTGGTTTGGTTTTAACGCTGGATCTGCTCTCGGTGCCAATCCCCTGGCTGTTTCCGCATTTGCTACTACCAATACTGCTGCTGCTGCAGCAGGTTTAAGTTGGATGTTTTTTGATGCTATGAGAGGAAAAAAGCCCTCAGTACTTGGCTTTTGTATTGGTGCCGTAGTTGGTCTGGTGGCCATTACACCCGCTGCTGGTTTCGTGGCAATACCTCAAAGCATCTTTATTGGTGTAGTGGCTGCTATTGTCTCAAACATTGCGGTGTACTATAAGCAACGCTCAAGACTAGACGATACCCTGGATGTTTTTCCATGCCATGGTATTGGCGGTATGGTGGGCATGTTGCTTACCGGGTTCCTGGCAACCAAGGCTGTTAATGCAGGTGGCGCCGATGGTTTATTTTATGGCAATCCTGCCTTCTTTTTTACACAGGTAAAGGCATTGCTGATTGTTGTGGCTTTCAGCTTCGGTGGTTCCTATGCCATTTTTAAATTCATTAATTGGGTATTGCCGCTTAGGGTTACTTCAGAAGAAGAGGAAGAAGGCCTGGATGCTTCTCAGCACAATGAAAAATACCTGCAGGGAACTTTGCTCGTTTCAAAGAACGGACAGATGGCAGAAGAAGAAATTAACAACGACTTGATTATGCAATAAATTAAAAAGGTACAGCCATGATCCCGGTTGTTGACGCAACCGGAAAGCTGTACCCTTCATTCTTAAAATCTACTACAATGTTACAAAAAATTGTTGCAACAGCCATGTTCACATACGCTGTTTTTGTATGTCCTGCACAAGTAAATTATATTCTGGCACTTACAGATACCCTTGTTTCGGGGTCGGTGCCAGATGAAATGGCCCCACCTAAAAAATCGCTCAGAATAAGCGGATCTGCAGATGTGTATTACCGTTATGACCTGCATGAGCAGGGAAATAATTACACCAGTTTTACCAATACCCATAATAGTTTTGCGCTTGGCATGGCTTCTCTGAAGTTTGCTTATGAATCCGGTAAAACAACTGCCGTTGCCGACCTTGGCTTTGGCGCAAGAGCAAGTGATTTTGCCTACAATGATGAAGGGCTGTTATCTGCCGTAAAGCAATTGTATGTATCCTACAAGGCCACACCGGAACTAAGCTTTACCGCAGGAACCTGGGCTACGCATGTGGGATACGAGTTGCTGGATCCGCAACTGAATCGCCAATACAGCATGAGTTATTTATTTACCAACGGGCCTTTTTCCCATACCGGTTTAAAAGCGGAGTATGCCAAAGGGAGACATGGTTTGATGTTAGGGGTAAGCAATGCAACAGATTACAGGTTGCAGCCCGTCGGTTTCCAGAATAAGAAATCAGTAATTGCCCAATACAGCATTGCAGCATCTGACGATGTAAAGCTTTACTTTAATTATGTGGGCGGTAAAAATCCTGACACTACTATCGTAAAGCAATACGACCTGGTGGCAACAGCCGTTATTTCATCTATGGTTGATGTTGGATTTAACGCATCTTTAAACAGTTCTCAGCAATGGGATGCCGTGAGCAAGAAAAATGCTACAGCCCAAAACTGGTGGGGCGTAGCCGGGTATTTAAATGTGAATCCCAAAAGTTGGTTTTCTATCTGCTTCAGGAGCGAATTTTTTAATGATGATGAAGCGGTGAAGGGTTTTAATACTTCTATTTTTAGTAATACTTTGTCTGCAAACTTTAAAGTAGACGGGTTAATATTTATACCTGAGATCAGGGTTGAATCAGCCGGCAAAGCTTTGTACACAGATTCAAATGGTTTCTATAACAAGAAAACGGCCACCAGTTTTATCCTGGCAGCCGTGTATAGTTTCTAAAAATAGATTGATAGCCCGGTGTACAGAATAATTGTACACCGGGCTATTTTTAAGCGGAATTTCGACCTGCGTTTATGATGCCGAAAGATGTGCGCATCACCAGTTTTTCCAAAGCTTCCTTTACGGGAGCTTCCATAAGTTGCATGGAATCCCTTCTTAACTCGGTAATAGCATATTGCTGAATAGTAATGAGCGGTAGTACAATTCTTTCTCTCATACTAATGGACAATTGTTCTACAGGATAATCTTCCATCAGCTCTGTTTTACCCGATAAAATAAAAATGTATTTTTTGGTGCGTTCAAATTCATCATAGATGAGGTTCCATATTTCACCATATTTCTTATCGTCCTGCAGGTGGCGGGTAAGGGGGAAATAACATTTTTTCATAGACATTTCGCAGTTGTCCAGCAAGGTTCTGAAGAACAATGATTCTTTATACAATTTTTTTAAAGGAAGCAACTGTCCCCGTTGCTCAGCTTGTTGCAATGAACTGCCCACGCCGTAGTAACCGGTTACGTTTTGTTTTAGCTGGCTCCAGGAACCAACAAAAGGAATGGCACGAAGGTCAGATAGTTTCAGCTCGCTGGAAGAACCCCGCTTAGCTGGCCTGCTGCCTATATTAGTTTGAGCATAAAACCGCAGCGGGCTTACGTGAGACAGGTAGTCTAAAAATACCGGGTGATTTTTTAATGCACTGTATGTGTCAAAACTATCGCTTGCTACCTGCTGTAATAAAGCCTCTTCGTCAGGCTCCAATGTTATTTGCTTGTTGCGAAAGATCTGGTTGGCTATCCCCGCATTTATCATCTGCTCCATATTAAATCTGGCAACGTCTACCGTTCCGAATTTAGAGCTTACTGTTTGTCCCTGCACAGTTAACTGAATTTCTTTGTTAGCGATATTCTTGCCCATAGATGCATAGAACTGGTGCGTTTTACCGCCGCCCCTTGCCGGCGGCCCACCCCTTCCATCGAAGAATATCACCTCAATTTCATATTGCTTTGAGATAGCGGTGAGTGCTTCTTTTGCTTTATAGATGCCCCAGTTGGCCATCAGGTATCCACCGTCTTTGGTACCATCGCTAAAACCTAACATGATTGTTTGCACTTCTCCCCTATATGCCAGGTGTTTGCGGTAGGTGGCATTATTATACAGCCCTTCCATGATGCCAGCAGCATTCACAAGGTCTTCAACTGTTTCAAAAAGCGGTACAATGTCTACCGGCATATTGTCTTTCTGCCAGCCGCATAGCCGGAAAAGGCCATACACTTCCAACACGTTTACAACGCTGGTGCTATGGCTTATGATATAACGTTCACATCCTTTGTTGCCATTTAACTCCTGGATGCTGGCGATGGCTTTAATAGACTGGAGTGTATCACTAAACAAGGGATCTTCCAGTTCAATATCGGCTGTTGCAATATCGTCTCCGGTAAGAAATGCTACTTTCTCTTCATCAGGCCACTCACTATAATCCTTTGGTACCAGGTTAGATGTTGCCGCAATGGCCTGTAGTGTTTGCGTATGCACCCCTGCATCCTGCCGTATATCAAGCGATGCAAAGTGAAGGCCGAAAATACCTACTTTGTTGATGAGGGTATCTACCAAAGGAAGGAATAAGCTATTATGATCTTTTATAAGGATGTTCTTGATCTCGTACAATGTATTCAGTATCTCCGATGATTTTAACCTGGTGCGGCGCCCTGGTATAAATACATTATCATACAATTGCTCTTCCAATGCTACCAATATGGGTTCAATGCCTTTAAAGGTGAGTCTTCGTCTAAGTTTGCGTACATCCATGTAATAGCATTTAATAATGCTGCCACGCAGAGCATCTGCCACTTTAAGAGTGATGGAGGTATCTACAAAAGGGTTGCCGTCTCTGTCTCCACCGGGCCAAAAGCCCATGTTGATGATGGGGTGATGTTCGTCTATTGCCGTTGGGAAATAACTCCTTATCAATGAAACAGTTCTTCCGCTTGCGGAATAAAAAACATTTTCCAGGTACCAGATAAGGCTGATGGCTTCATCGTATGGAGTTGGTTTTTGTTTTTTAAGGAAGGCAGTTTTGCCTAACTGCTGCAGGTAAGAATTGATGAGGTTGGTATTGTTTTGCTGCAAGGCTTTGCTGAGGTCATTAATGATGCCAAGTACCTGCCCAGGGTAAAACTGGGTAGGGTGTGCCGTTAGTACCATGCGGATGGAGAAATCACGTATCTTTTTTAAGAATGCAGCTTCCTTATTTTCTTGCTTCACCTGCATCAGCATTTGTTTTACCGTACCCTGTCCGCCAGTATCGTGCACTTCATTAAAAGCGGCATCTTCCAGTGCATCAAACAGTACTACCTGCCGCTCAATAAACTGTGTAAAACGAAACAGCAGGTCAATCCGTTCTTTATCGGTTTGGAAGTTGGTATGTTTCTCAAAAAAATTATTGATGATGGTTACGGGGCTTTGGCCTTCAGCATAGCCTTCTTCACATTTATCCAGCAGCAATGATAAAAGGATGCCCGTTTTTTCAATACGGTGAAAAGGCAGGCTGGTAAACAGACTATTGTATAATTGAAACTGGATAGCTACGCTGTTCTTAAACTGTTGCAGGCCAAAACCATTGTTATCACTCATAATTATGGGTTTACAATATTAAAAAAAGATGGCTGCAATCGTTTAAAAATAGACCAAAATTTTCAGCCGCACTAATTTTCATTATTCAATTCAATAATGAAAACTGCGGGTACGGGCCGTTGTTCGCCTTTGTCACTGGGATGGATGGTTTCTTTGCCATTTATAAGCATGCAACTGCTTCCTCCGCCGTCAAGATTTAATGCTTCTATGCAGCCAATATCGGCCATGAGCTTAGCACATTGTTCCAGGCTGGCACCATCGGCAACGCCAGGGTTCCGACCTTGTATCACCATTACAATGAGCTGGTTGTTGGCCGTATATCCCATTAAAGTGCGGGGGTGTTTATCGTAGATAGCTTTACCAGCAAATTTCATTTCTTCATTGTTGCTGATGGCAATTTTGCCATCCTGCACCAATACCGGGCCGCCACCAACCGCTGTTCTTACTTTCCATCTTTTTAATGGAGCGGAAGAATTGTAATAATTTTTGGCCGCCGGTAATTGCAGGTATGCTACAGAATCTTTTACCGGCCGCTGCACCTGCTGCACTGCAAAAACTTTACTCAACATTGAATCGGTAAAGGTCCAGGCGACATCTGCTTTTCTTTTTTTGCTGATGCCTATGGCGGAAGAAAGGGGGTGTTTAAAGGTTAACGTATCTTTTCCTTTTTGGGCAATACTATTTACGTTAAAAGCCACCGGCTTACCGTCCTTAACAACAACATTCAGGCTTTGATTGGTTTGGAAAGAAAAAAAAGTACAATTCACAATCAATAAGGGTTGCTTATTCTTTACATAAAATTGTTGCGGTGTCAGTCTTCTGCCGGTACTGGTATCTACGGTAAAGCAAAGCGCCTTGTCCTTCAAGTCTGCAATAGCATACCAGGCAATAAAAGGCTTTCCGTCAAGGGTATCTGAATTCATGAATACTTCAACGCCTTTTGGAACTGTGCCAAAGCGCTCATTGGCTGGCAGCCAGCCCTGCTGGGCAATAGCAGTATTAGTGATTAAAGCACAGCATACCAGGAACATTTTCATTATTAAAAGTTTTAAATGATGATTGTAAAATTATACCCGCAGCAACTGCACTCTGTTGTTATTATTTCAATAGTTATTAACGCATGGGGATAAAATTGCCAAGGTTTTCTTGAAAAAGAATTTTAAAACCAATTTTTTACAAAAAAATAAATGCATCCACAATTTTAAATGAAAAATTTATTTTATACACAATAAAATATAAGTCAGTCAACTGGAAAATTGCCGTCGTAAAATTACCAAAAGGCTGAAATAGTGGCTAATACTGCATTGCTATCAAGTTTGCCTTCATTCACCAGCCAAACAAAAATGAGCATAATGCGTATTTATACGATGGCAAATTGGGTGAAACACTTCGTATAACAGTGGTAATCTGACTGATACGCAGTAATTCTGTTAACCCCAAAAAATAGCAATTACGCTCTTGTTTGATCTGTGCAATGAACGCATCTTTGTGTCAGAAGTTGATTGATAGCGATTAAATATCAATCATTGTCCTAATATCCTGATAAACCAAGAGAGTTCGTCCAATATCCAAAAACTCTGAAAAGAGAAAAACCGTAAAATTCAGTATCAGTCAACTTCTATTTTTTCTAAAACAAAAGTTCTTTATATAATTCGGTTACCCTTTAAAAAACTAAAAAACCAATATCCGGCTTATGCCTTCAAAAGCGACGATAGCCAATCTTAGATCATGATATCCTAAAGAAGACCGAAACAAAACCAATATCCTGCCTATGCCGTAAAAAGCGATGATGGCAAACCAAAACAAACCAATATCCTAAAGCCTATGCTGCCCAATACAGCGATGATGGCAAAAAAAACCAGGAACTGTCCCGTTTTGATCTAGCCCGTAGTTCATTATCCTAAAGCTGACCTGTTTTTTACAGGATGGCCGAAAACCAGAACACTGAAACCAGGATAAATTCATTTGCTTCTGAGGCCGACTCAGCATAGTAAAATTCTATTCCTGAAAAACCGACAAGTGTTTGAGTTGGTTAAACTGATGACTTCCACAGCATTGTTGCTAATAGCAGAATCTGTGGAAGTTTTTTCATTTAAGGAAATAGGCCCGGCATTGGTTTATTGTAACCCGTTATCATTTTTCATTATAATAGAAAAAATACGGCAGCGCTTCCATCCTTGCCAGCATTGTTTTTCAGCTTGTTTGCGGCAGCATTACTTCTGCTGAATATAAGTTTAAACAAGTAAAATTACGAGGAACGGTGCGTAAGATCCTTTGCATTTATATTGGTTAATCTACTACTGCGCTAGTAATATCTTCATGGCAAAAAAAGCGCAATAGCGCTCTTGTAAAGATGTTTATATGCCTGCATCTTTGCGTCAGAAGTTGATTGATATAGATTAAATATCAATCATTATCCAAACATCCAGTTAAACCAAAAAGCGTTATCCAATATCCAGCACTCTGAAAAGAGAAAGACCGTAAAATTCAATATCAGTCAACTTCTATTTTTCTTTAACCAATATCCTCTTAAAAGATCCGAGCCATCAATGGCTTATCATGTAAATGAGCATGAAAAGCCAGCGATCCGAACCCTATTAACGAAAGCTGAATTTGTTCGTACACTAACTTATCCAAATCCTGTAAAAGACAGTAAGCTGAAACCGGGAAATTATTTCACTATATGAGCCCCCTCAGAAAGGAAATATCGTCGCCTGAATTTTAACCTAAAACTGATCTAAATTTCTTTGCTTCCACAACTACTGTTGTGGAAGTTTTTTTTTGAAGTTTGTCATGAGTAATTTTAGCGGATGATTATAAACTCTCCAAACTTACTGGGGTACATACCTGCTTCCATCGTCTCGCTGGTACCTTCTCAAACTGAACTCCTGCATTACCTGGGCCTGGAAAGCAGCACGAAAGGCATTACAAAATTCTGCGTACACCCGGATGAATGGTTCCGTAATAAAATAAGAGTTGGAGGTACCAAAAACATTGATATTCAAAAGATAGAATATTTGCAGCCTGATCTTATTATTGCCAATAAAGAAGAAAATGTACAAGAGCAGGTAGAGGCGCTGGCAGAAAAATTTCCGGTTTGGGTTACCGATGTAAACAATCTGGAAGAAGCACTGGGTATGATCCTGGACATCGGCATCCTCACCCATCGTGAGCAGGAAGCCGCTACACTTGTAAATGAAATTTCGATCAGGTTTGCCTCCATTGAGCCGATGGTGGAAAAAATTCCCACCGCTTATTTTATCTGGAAAAACCCGTACATGACCGTGGGCAGCGATACTTTTATTCATAGTATGATGGAACTGGCCGGTTTCGAAAATGTTTTTGCAAACGAACAGCGCTATCCTACTGTAAACACAAAAGACCTGTTGAAGAAAGGTTGCCAACTGTTGCTACTCAGTAGTGAGCCCTACCCTTTTAAGCAAAAAGACATAGATGAATTGCAGGAGCAATTGCCCGGCGTGCAAATATGCCTCGCAGATGGGGAACTGTTTAGCTGGTATGGTAGCAGGTTGCTACAGTCGCCTGATTATTTTGCAAAGTTGCGGCAAGTATTGAAGGATTGATGCATAATAAATAGTTCAATTGCAGTACCTTGACGTTTCCTTTCTCTATAAAATTCAGGTTATAAAAGGCAAATTCTCTTAATTTTACAAAAAAACAACCAACTATGAGTAAATACAAAGCCGGCGTACTATACGGTGAAGAATTGGAAGCTTTATTTAATGATGCTAAAGACAACCAGTTTGCGTTGCCAGCGGTAAACTGTATTGGTACCAATACCATCAATGCCACATTAGAAGCGGCGGCAAAGGTAAATTCACCTGTTATGATTCAGTTCAGTAACGGTGGGGCACAGTTTATGGCGGGCAAGGGTATGCCAAACGATAAATTACAAGCCAATATATCCGGCGGTGTTTCCGGCGCCTTACACATACACAACGTAGCTAAATATTATGGTGTTCCTGTAGTGTTGCATACAGATCATGCTGCCAAAAAGTGGTTACCATGGATTAGTGGCCTCATAGACGCAGGTGAAACCTTCTATAAAGAAAAAGGACAACCCTTGTTTAGTTCTCATATGCTTGACCTGAGTGAAGAGCCGCTTGAAGAAAACATCGCAACCTCCGTTGAATTTTTTAAGCGCATGCAGCCAATGGGTATGTGTATTGAGATTGAACTAGGCGTTACAGGTGGCGAAGAAGATGGTGTTGACAACAGCGATGTGGAGAATGATAAATTATATACACAACCGGAACATGTTGCCTATTCATATACTGAGCTGAGCAAAGTAAGCAAATTGTTTACAGTAGCCGCTGCTTTTGGTAATGTACACGGGGTGTATAAACCGGGCAACGTAGAACTAAGGCCAGACATACTACATAACAGCCAGGTGTACATTGAAAAAAACCTGGGTACTGGTCCAAAGCCGGTTTACTTTGTATTTCATGGTGGAAGCGGATCTCCGCAAAGCCAGATAAGGGAAGCCATCGGCTATGGTGCTATTAAAATGAATATTGATACCGACCTTCAGTGGGCTTTCTGGGAAGGGGTGTTAGATAACTACAAACAATTTGAAGGCTTTCTGCAAGGGCAGTTGGGTAACTCCGATGGTGCAGATAAGCCAAACAAAAAGTTTTACGATCCCCGCAATTGGTTACGCAAGGGCGAAGAAAGCTTTATGAAGAGACTTGAAGTTGCATTTGATGACCTGAATTGTATAAACAGGAATGCATAGGCCTTGTTTAATTTCAGGTTACATAACAGAACAATTTTTTACCAGGTAAATTTTTAATGATTTGCAAAACAAGTTACAAGACGAAGACTTTGATGCCAACCTTGCCGGTGAAGAGGGTACTTCAGAAGAAACCAAAGCGTCGTGGTTTAAACGGATAAAAAAAGGCATTCTTACCAGTACAAAAGATAAGAAAGACGCCCCCGAAGGATTGTGGACAAAATGCCCGAAATGTAAATATACCTGTACGATGGCGGAACTGGCAGAGAACAAATACGTTTGCCCCAAGTGCGACCACCACCACCGCATAGGCAGCAATGAATATTTTAATATCCTTTTTGATGACGCTGCTTTTACTGAATTGTTCGATAACATCCGCAGCAAGGACTACCTGGAATTTGTAGACCTGAAGCCCTATAAAGACAGGCTGGAAGATACTTACGCCAAAACCGATGTGCACGATAGTATAACTGTTGCACATGGTAAGGTAAACGGGTTTGACCTTGTGGTGGCCTGTATGGATTTTGAGTTTATTGGCGGCAGCCTGGGCAGCGTGATGGGTGAAAAGATATCGAGGGCATGCGATTATTGCAGGGAACACAAAGTTCCTTTTATGATCATCAGCAAAAGTGGCGGGGCACGCATGATGGAAAGTGCTTTTTCTTTGATGCAACTGGCAAAAACCAGTGCCAAGTTAACCCAACTGGCCGATGCCAAAATTCCGTATATCTCTTTATGCACTGATCCAACATTTGGCGGCACTACTGCGTCTTTTGCCATGCTGGGCGATATCATTTGCGGAGAACCGGATGCCCTCATTGGCTTTGCGGGCCCAAGGGTGATAAAGGAAACCATCAAGCGGGATCTGCCACCGGGCTTTCAGCGCAGCGAATTTTTACTTGAACATGGCTTTCTCGATTTCATTGTACATAGGAAAGCATTGAAGGAAAAGATTAGCAATGTGCTGATGCTTTTTACACACTAACCATAATTCATTTTTTAAGCGTGAGGCAACCGGTTAATTGTAACGGTGGCCTTACGCTTCTTTTTTCTGATAAATTTTGCCGCCTCATAATCATGGGGCAAGCCATTAACCTGTAGTATATTTGCAGCATGGAACTCAATAACCGCAAGGCCTACCACGAATATTTTTTTGAAGACACCTATACGGCGGGGATGGTGTTGCAGGGTACCGAGATCAAATCACTTCGGAACGGAAAAGCAAGCTTTAACGACAGCTATTGCCTGTTTGATAAAGGTGAACTGTATGTAAAAAGCCTTCACATTGCTGAGTATTCCTTTGGCACATATACCAACCACGAGCCTTTGCAGGAAAGGAAATTATTACTCAATAAAAGAGAACTGAAAAAGCTGGAAACTAAAACAAAGGAGAAAGGTTACAGCATTATTCCCCTGCGGATATTTATAAATGAAAAAGGCCTGGCTAAAATGGAGATTGGTTTAGGAAAGGGTAAAAAGAATTACGACAAAAGGGAAACCATTAAGCAGCGGGAAACCGACCGGGACATTAAAAGAAAATATGGTATCTAGATTTTCTTTAGCATCAGCATTCGCTTAAACTGATCGGCACGTTTACAGCAAGGCCTCCATCAGAGGTTTCCTTATACTTACTGTTCATATCCAACGCTGTATCCCACATCGTTTTTATAACACCATCCAGGCTTACTTTAGCAAAATCGGGAGCACTCAGCATTGCCAACTGACTGGCAGTAATGGCTTTAATGGCTCCCATGGTATTGCGTTCAATGCAAGGTATCTGCACCAGGCCGCCAATAGGATCGCAGGTCATACCGAGGTGGTGTTCCATCGCAATTTCTGCGGCCATCAATGCCTGCCGTTGAGAGCCGCCCATACTTTCTGTTAGTGCCGCAGCAGCCATTGCACTGCTTACGCCAATCTCGGCCTGGCAGCCGCCCATGGCCGCTGATATAGTAGCACCTTTTTTAAAGATGCTCCCCACCTCAGATGCCGTCAGCAGAAAATGCCTGATTTTTTCCTCAGAATCGCCATCACAAAATAAAATATAATACTGCAACACAGCCGGTATAACGCCGGCAGCTCCGTTGGTAGGCGCCGTTACTACCCTGCCAAATGACGCATTTTCTTCGTTAACGGCAAGTGCAAAACAACTCACCCAGTCTAAAATATAATTAAATTGTTTACCGCCTTCTTTAATGGCTGCTGTCCAGCTGTCATAATCGTGATAAGTTTTTCCTTTCAGGTGTTTCTTATTCAGGGCGGGTGCCCTGCGCTTTACATTTAAACCGCCGGGCAGGTATCCTTCTGTGTGACAGCCTTTGTACATACAGTCTTTCATCACCTGCCAGATGTTCATCAAGCCTTTGTTAGTTTCCGCCTCCGTTCTCCAGCAGTTCTCATTTTCCATTACCACTTCGTGTATGGCCATACCGGTTTTTCGTACCCAATGCAATAACTGGTTAGATGTGTTGATGGGAAAAGGCAGTTCTACCGTAATAAGCGGACTAAGATCATCTCCCTCCTGTTGCACAAATCCGCCGCCAATAGAGTAATAGGTTTCTGCAATAGTATCGCCGTTCTTTAATGTTACCAGGAAGGTTAAAGCATTGGGATGATAAGGCAGTGATTCCGCATACAAAAACTCAATATCATCCGTGGGTTCAAAATCTATTTCGTGCCTGCCACCCAGCAGTATTTTCTTCATTGCCTTGATGTCGTTTATCTTCGGCGTTATACGGTGTATATCGAAACTAACGGGGTCATCACCACTTAAACCAAGTTGCACTGCAATGTCGGTACCATGCCCTACCCCTGTTTTTGCCAGTGAACCATACAGCAATACTTCAACGGCAGTTACTTCATCCAGCAATTGCTTGTCTTCCAACTTTTGAACAAAGGCCTGTGCGGCACGCCATGGCCCCAGGGTATGGCTACTGCTAGGCCCTACGCCTATTTTAAACATATCAAAAACTGAGATCGGTTCGTGGTTCACATGAGTTGGTTTATAAAAAAAGGCTTTGAAAACTCAAAGCCCAAAAATAAGTCTATTAGTATTCATTATTGAATATTCACCAATTCAATTTCAAACTTAAGGTAAGAATTGGCAGGTATCACAACTACCCCATTACTGATAACAGGATTGGCGCCATATCCCAATGATGGAGGAATATAAAGAATGATCTTACCACCAGATTTTAGTAAAGGCAATACTTTTTGCCAGCCAACGATCAGTTCACCCAGGGTAAAGTTATTACCGGAGGTACCCACATTGCTATCGAAAGTGTTGCCACCCAAAATAGAACCTGTATAAAAAACTTTAATATTAGAACAAATTCCTGGACTGTTGCCCGTACCCGGTGCCGTTATATTATAAAAAACACCACTACTGTGTTCGGTTGCAGCTAAGGAATTATTTGATAAATAATTTTGCAGGTAAGCTCTTTCTGCATTACTGGCCGAAACCCCTGATTCAGTGTGGGGACATTTATCTTCCTTTTTGCAGGAAGCAAACAATAAAATAGCACTAAGTAAGCCGGTTAAAATTCTGTTCATAAAACCTTTTTTTATTTAAGAGTGATTTTTCAGAGAATCTGCTGCCTCTGATTTTTTTTGTTTATAAACTAATTCTTTGTACAACTGCTCGTTCATCTCCCATTTGAAATGCATCCTGAAATAAGAGAAGAAACCTATAGCGATGATTACGGCAATAATGATCGTTACGAAGGTTCCCGAAGATGTATTAGAAATTTTTGTATACCACTCTGGAAAAAACAGGTACACACTTAGGATAAACAGTACAATCGGCAAACCAAACATGATGGCCATTGGCAATCCCATCAACAATTTACTTGCAAACCCACTTTCGGGTTCCCGGTTTTGTTCCCATCGTGCTATAAATGCACGCTCCTGCTCGGTTAACATGCTGCAAAAATAATGCAATTGAATGGTTTGCTTGGCTATATTCTTATTTTAAGGTAGGTTTGTTGCATATAATTTTTCTAAATGAAAATAGAACAACTGCTGGTTCAATACCTGTATAAAAATAAATCCGTTTCTATACAAGATATTGGCCATTTTACCATTTCCCCTGAAGTGGCCATACCGTCTGCAAACGAAAAAGAAGCGGTGCTTCCCGAAGGAGCCATTCAATTTGTGTATGACCGCAAGGCCCCACAGGATGAGGGTTTAATAAATTATATCGTAGAACAAACCCGTAAAATCATGCCGCTGGCCATATCCGACCTGGAGTCTTATGGCATTCTTTCCCGCCAGTTTTTAAATATTGGCAAACCGATGGTAATTGAGGGCCTTGGTACATTGGTTAAAAGCCAGGAAAACGGTTACGAATTTATCCAGGGTAAAACGGTTCACCCCAAATTGCAAACCAATAATGTAATCATTAAGGAAAAGATACAGGACGAAATCAGTTTTAGTACGCCTGAAAAGACCGGTAGCTCAAAAAAAGGATTGCTTGCAGGTATCGTCGTCTTGTTTATTTTAAGCGCCGCTGCAGCCATATATTATTTCACCATCTTTAATAAGGATAAATACGTGCCTGTAGAACAAACCCAGGCTGTGGTACCTGCGCAAAACCAGGATATGGCTGCAACCAACAGGCAAGCCAGCACCGATTCTGCCAGAGCAATAGCAATAAGGGATAGTATTGCTGCAATTAAACCAGCCGATGGTTATAGTTTCAAAATTGTTATAAAGGATTACTCAACGAAACTTGCCGCAGACAATGCCTTAAAGCGATTGACCAATTATGGCCACACGGTTATGCTGTTGCAGAAAGATGCTGCATCATTCAGTGTAGCGATTCCTTTTACCACACCTATTACCGATACTACCAGGGCTGTAGATTCTTTGAGAAAGTTTTTTGGTGGAAAGCCATATGTGCAGTTTTAGTTTTTTTACAGTCATTTAATGTAAGGTTGTATGCCACTAGCGGTTGTTTGCAAACCTTTTTGTGCTGCATTAGAAACATTTCTTCTAAACGAAGATCAATTGTAGAATGGCTGTGCTATTGCTGATTGCCATTTGTAGAGAAATCCCGAAGATCGGTACACGCAATACGGCGGCAACAAGTGTAAAAAATTTAAAGGGCGGTATGGATGACTGGCAAAAAGTAAATGGAGAGATTTTCTTAAATTTTGTAATATTTTTTCCCGGACTATCAATTTTATAAAAGTAAATCGATCTCAAAAAAATTGGAAAGACAAGGCTTAGCAAAAAGGCAAATAGTTAAACATTAATTTTAGAAAGCCGCTTCTTAACTTTGCGGCTATTTTTATGTACAACCAGGCCAAAAAAACGTTGAAATTAGCCTTCCCAATTATTTTTGGGGAATTAGCCCAAATGGCTTTGCATGTAATTGACACCGCCATGGTAGGCGCCGTTGATTATAAGCAACTGGCCGCAGCGGCATTGGTTTTAAGTGTAATGAATATACCTTTTGTGTTTGGTATTGGTATTACCATTGCCGTTTCGCAAATGGTAAGTATGGCACATGGTAAAGGCGATGATGGAAAAGTTAGTCATTATTTATACAATGGATTTTGGCTGTGCCTGTTTACGGCGGTGATTATAACTTTTATATTACTGGCGAATACACAGATTCTATTTCACCTAAACCAGGATGCAGCCGTTGCCAAACTGGCGCTACCATACATGAAACTGATGAGCTGGAGTATAATTCCCATGATATTATTTTTAACGCTTAAAAGTTTTGCGGATGGGTTAGAACTCACCAAAACAGCCATGCTATTTTCCTTGTTTGCATTGCCGGTAAATGTATTTTTAAACTGGTTGCTTATTTATGGCAACTGGGGTTTTCCCCGTTTAGAATTAATTGGTGCCGGCTGGGGTACTTTGCTTACAAGAACCCTAATTTTTTTATTGCTTTTATTTGTTATTAGTTACCATCATAAGTTCAAAAAATATATTGCCCTGCGTAAAGAGCAGTGGAAATTTCGTTGGCAGGCGCAGCGGGAACTCCTTTACATTGGCATCCCAAGCAGCTTTCAAATTACTTTGGAAGCTGGAGCTTTTGCCATTTCCGGAATCATCATAGGAACTATTGGCGCCGTTGAACTTGCTGCACATCAAATTGCTTTAAGCCTGGCCTCCATCACTTTTATGGTAAGTATGGGTTTAAGCCAGGCGGGTGCCATACGTACCAGTAATGCATATGGACGAAAAGATAATGTAGCCATTAAAAAAATTGGCAAAGGCACTTTAATAATGGCTTTGATTTATGGTACCACATGCGCTATTTTATTCGTCTTATTACGCAAACAACTCCCACTAATATTTAATGATGATGAGCAGGTGGTTGCTTTAGCGGCATATCTTTTATTATTTGCGGCCCTGTTTCAAATTTCTGATAGTGTGCAGGTAATTAGTGCCGGATTATTAAGGGGTGTAAAAGATGTAAAAGTGCCTACCTATTTTATAGCCATTGCTTATTGGGTTATTGGTATTCCCGTAGGTTACCTGCTTGCTTTTCATTTTAAAATGGGGGCCGCCGGTATTTGGATGGGTTTTATTATCGGCCTTAGCTGTAGTGCTATTTTCTTAAGTATGCGCTTTAAAAAAATTACTGGAAGAGCGAAATGATCTTTGGAATAAATGGCAAATAATTGTTTGCCGGGTTGTTGCGTTTGGATAGCCATTTAAAGAAATTTTATGCCGGAAACGTTGCTAAGAAAGCGAGGCTAGGGACTAATTGCTTACAAACTTCAATCCTATTATAGAAGCCACCAGGGTAAACAGGAAGAACACCCGCCAGAATGTTGCCGGCTCTTTAAATACCAGGATGCCCACCAATACTGTGCCTATGGCTCCTACGCCAGTCCACACTGCATAGGCGGTGCCTATTGGTAAGGTAAGCGTAGCACGGTATAGCAGGTACATGCTAATAGAAAGGCAACCGAAAAATCCGGCCCACCAAATTACGGCGGTTTGTCCGCTTGCATCTTTTGCTTTGCCGAGGCAGGTGGCAAAACCTACTTCAAAAAGTCCGGCAATGATGAGTATGATCCAGTTCATAATTAATAATTTTTTTTTGATTCACTTCAGTTTGAATATTACCTGTTTCTCTTTCCATATCTGCTTAAATGTTTTTTTCATCTCCTTACTTAAAAAAGAACGATCAATCAATTCGAAAACTGCTGCATTCTTTTTACTGAAATAAGAATACCTGTTCGTGTAGACTTTTTCATTGATGCCCAAGGTTTCTGCAAGCGCAGAAAAATCGGTCAATTTTATATTGTTCTTTTTGCCATTCAGCGTCAATGCCATTTCTTCCTTGTCTTTTGGGTTTACCAGGTTTACATTCAGTAAATCGTAAGCCGGACTAAGCACTATGCCTGCCGGCTGATGTAAGACGGAAAAATTCTTCAGGTGCATGTCGTTGTTTCCCGCCAGGTAACTAAATAATACCAGGTCAAAATAGTTGAGCAGATCTAAACCCTTATTGCAATATTTTGAAACCAGCTTACCGGCTTTTTCATAAGAACTTTTGTATTTGTTCTCAGTTAAAAATTCCGATAGCTGGCAAAGGTCTTCCTGATGTATTTTCTTTCCGTCTTTTCTGTCGAAGCGTTTAGCCAGGTAAACCATGCTGCCGTCGCTTGCCTGCATAAGCGTATGCTGGCATACCGGAATCTTAAAAAGCCCGGCCAGGTGCATGGTAAGGTCTTCCGTTTCGGGCATCATTTTATATTGATGATGCTGTGGTTTTAAAATATACTCACCCCAAAGTCCAACAATGGTTAATCGGTTTTTTGCCTTCGTTTTTTTTAGCGTTAATGATAATTTTGGCTGTACGCCTGTAACAGCTATTCTTTGGTTTACTGTTTGCCTGGCCAATGCTTCCAGTAATTCGTCATTTAGTTCCAACGCAGGCAATTCGGCTGTACCAAAGAATTTTTTGGCACAGGCCGGATGATAGTACGTCTCCCCGGCATCCTTATAACAAAACCAACAATTTGCCATAGCTATTTATTTTCTATCGTGGGTAATACAGTTACAGCGCCAATGCTGTCCCTGCAGGTAGCCAGCAATAGCTCAAATCGGTCATTAGCTTTTAGTTTCCAATGATCAATTGCAATATCCAGTAACCAACCTTCGGGAATCAGTCCATCAAAAAAAGCAAACAATGTTTTACTGCTGTAGATTTCTTTTTGTTTAGGTAATGTGAGGCTTATTGCCTTGCTGTTTGTCTGCTGCATGTATTGTGCATCATACTCCAACGTATAGCCATCATCTGTTTCCGAAAGTACGGCCGCTAATTTTCCATCATACAGTACTTGTGCCCTTTTAATCATTGCTTTTTGTTTTTGGGGTTACTTTCAGGTTGGCACCAAACAACTCCAATATTTGATTTACTTTGTCCATACGCATGCTGGTTTTTCCCTGCTCTATTTCTCTTACCAAACGAAGTCCTACCCCGGCTTTTGCTGCCAGGTCTTCCTGAGTGAGGTTATGCTCCCTTCGTCTTTGTTTCAGAAATTCAGATAAATTCATTTTATACCTTTGAGGGTATAAATATAGTAATAATATTGTTTTTATACCCATAAGGGTATAATCAGATTTAAATAAGGTATTCTATACCTTAAAAGGTATAATTAAAATTCTTTGCTGAGTGTGCCACGAGCCGAAGCTGAGGCGGTAATACTTTGCGAAGACCGGCAGCTTAAAAATGTTTAGACTGAAAACATCTATAGCAGAGAAAAAAAGTACCAGGTTTGAAAACATGGGCCGCTAAGTA
>JBBSKH010000010.1:0-50817 GCA_038256495.1 Chitinophagales bacterium | reverse complement strand
TTTTTTATGTACTACACTTACATCCTATACTCAGTAAATTTTGACAGGTACTATGTTGGTCATTGCCAGGACCTGGCGGCAAGGTTGCAACGACACAATGGTAAAGCGGTAACATCTACAAAAGCATATGCTCCCTGGCAATTGGTATACAGCGAGAGCTTTCCTACAAAGGCAACGGCCAGTAATAGGGAGGCGGAGATCAAGCGAAAGAAAAACAGGAAATATATAGAATTATTGATACTTAATGCAGGCACCAACTTGTAATCACCACTTGTTGTTCATTTCAATTATTACCTGACAACTTTTTACAGAAGAAACCCATAATGCATTGTTTCTGGATACAATTCTATCCTGAAAAAAGTCTTCCGAAAAGAAATGTGGAAAAACGAGTACAAATAGTAGAGAATCTTGCTGATGTATGGGCATAAAAAAAGCAGTACATGAATACTGCTCTATAACATCATTTAATATTACATCTCTCCCATTACGTACATCTTACCTAGCGGGGTTGGATTGCCGCCGGTGGTTTCAAGTGTAACGGCAAATGCTTCTGCCTTTCCGAAAGATTTCATCTTTTGAACATGAAACTTTTTATCTTCCTTAGAAATTATGATCATTCCTGCATCAACTGGTTTGCCATCTACAATACCCCATAACTGATACTGCATACCGGCCGGAGCTTCTGGCAGGTTGCTGGGGTCTATATATAATTCACCAGTATTTTTCATCCAGAAGATCTTGGCCGCAGCATCTGGCGCAGCCGGCAAACCATCTAATGAAACAGCCTTGCTGTATTTGTTTTTAACGACACTAATGTTTTCGTTCAGCTCACTTAATGCCTCGTTGGCCGCCAACAATTCAGTTTGGGTTTTTTCGTACGCAGTATTAGTAGTAGTAATTTTATTATAATAAAAGAGATTCAAAACTGCACTTCCTATTAGTAATATAACAGAAGCTGCTGCCGCATATTTCCAGAACGCAGAAATTGGAACTACTTTGGCGTCAGGGGCATGGTTATTGCCAACTTCAATTGATGAATTGATTTTGTTTATACCTTGTAAAATTTTAGTATTTAAAGATGGTGATGGTTTAACAGCATTTAACCTTGCATAGGTTTCCATAGCAGCTTCAATGGCCGCCAATTCCGCTTTCACAGCAGGATTTTTTGCTGCGTCTTCAGCTACCTGGGCACGCTCTGCCTCGGAGGCAAGCCCCATTACGTACATTTCAAGTAGCCCGGATGATATGATATCTTTTTCTTCCAATGTTATTATTGTATCAGTTTTCGTAACTCCATAATTGCAGATCTCATCCTTGTTTTGACTGTGCCTAACGGAATGCCCATTTCTTTGGATATCTCTTCCTGGGTATAACCATTAAAGTAAGCCAGATCAATTATAATCTTTTGATCGGGTTTTAACTGGGCCACCTGCTTGCGCAGACCCATGGTATCAAAACTGGCATCGCTAAAACCTGGATCTTTGTATGCACTTACGGAATTTTCATCCTGAGAGATTTTTCGTTGTTTTTTGTATCCCTTACTCCTCAGGGTGTCGATAGTAAGGTTCCTCGTTATATTCACCATCCAGGTAAACAGCCTTCCTTTATGGCTATCGTACTGTTTAAAATTATTCCATATTCTAACAAAAGCTTCTTGTAATATATCCTCTGCAAGCTGAGAATCCTCTACCATGCGGTATATAACGCCGTTAAGTGCAGCCGCATAATTATCATACAGGTAGGAAAAAGCTACCTGGTCCTGATTTTGTAATCGGATAATTAATTCCTCTTCTGTATAGGTAAAAGTTTCTGGCAAAAATTTAAGTTGTTGTCTTTAAAGATTGAAAATAGTACATTTTCATATACAAAAGCTATACTACAAATATTTTGGTAAAAGGTTTAGTTGAAAATAATTTGATTATTTGGAAGTCCAGGCTGCAGCTGTATCTATAAATAGCGGAATTTTGCCGCACTATGCTCAGCAACCAGTCATTGTTAAACGAGATACTTATTCGTCCCATTCAATCGGGCGATGACGTAGCTATTGCGGCTATCATCAGGAATTCATTACTGGAATTTGATGCTGCCAAACCCAGTACGGTATATTATGATGAAACAACCGATCACCTTGCGGAACTATTTAGCCGGCACAAGGGTAGTTGCTATTTCGTGGTTATTAAAAATGAACGGGTGTGTGGAGGTGCGGGCATTTTTCCTACCCATGCTTTACCGGAAGGAACCTGCGAATTTGTAAAACTCTACCTGGATAAAGCCGTGAGAGGCATGGGCCTGGGCAAGCTATTAATGGAAAAATGCGAACATGCTGCCAAAGAGATGGGCTATACCAGCATTTACCTGGAAACGATGCCCGAATTACGTGTTGCAGTTCCCTTATATGAAAAAATGGGCTACCGTTACCTGGATGCGCCAATGGGGGAGAGCGGGCATACCGGCTGTGATATCTGGATGATTAAAAAAATATCCTGAAGCGACTATAGTCCTCCATTTGCTATTGAGCACTTATTCCGTAACAACTTCCACCTCATACACTCCGCTGAAGAGAAACCATTTTGCGGTATCAATTTCAAGGCACTTATGCCGTTTCCTAATTTTAGGTCCCTTTTTAAAAATACGGCCGCCTTTTATTTTAAACAATGCACCCTCCGTTAGTGCTTCTACCAGCATGTGGCCATCTCTCGCAGGATCGTATTTCTTTAAAACCCTTAGCAACTGATCGTCGGCACAGCTACTGGCAGCAGGGTTATGCAGGGATTTTACAAGGGTTTGGGAAATATCTTCGGGGAAAATATCCTTCGACAGGAATTGCACCAATATCTTGCTGAACTCATTCTTCCATTCTTTTCCGTGCGACTGCACCCTGTGTCCAAAGCGCTCGTATGTAAATAAATGAGCAAGCTCATGCAGTAAAGTAATAAGGAATGAATATTTATTAAGATTGCCGTTTACGCTTATACGATGGTTCTGGTCTTTGTGTGCGTGCCGGTAATCGCCAAGGATTGTTTGGCGGCTTCTTGTAACTGTTAGTTGAACCTTGTAATGCTGCAGGTAATGCAGCACATCATCAAAACTTTCTTCGGGGATGTATTGCTTAAGCGCCAGGAAAGGAACAGCGTGTTTAGGCATTTTTTCTTTTATTAATATGCATCAGAACAGATACCTCGGTTGCCAGGTAAATCAAATAAATAAACAGCGAAATGAATACCGCCTTTTTATTATAAGTGTTTCCTATGCTGGTAACATAAATTATTACGGCAATGGCGCAACCGAACATCTTAAGCATCATTCCCGCAATTACACTCCTTATAAATACATTCGGGTTTGTATTGGTTAATGCTTTTTTCTGAAAAAGAAAACTAATAATGTTTAATACCAGGAATAAAAGGTTGGCATATTGTATTACCAGCACATCTATATTGTATTGGGCAGCAAAATCTTTAAGAAAAAACAACAGGAGGGCAATACTGACAAAAACAGCCAGGAGCGGCATTAGAAATCGGGAGCTTGCATTCATTAATAACTTTATTTTTTTGTGGAAGTTTCCCGGGATACTTTAATTATAATGCCGGTAATTACCAGTAAAGGTAATAACCAAACCGCTAACGCAGAGCGGAGCGCAAGTCATTTATCAATTTGATTACCTGGAAATACGAAAATTGCAATAGTAACAATGAACTGTGTGGCAAGTCCTGCATGTTACCATAACAGGTTATTGTTATTCATTTATAGCTAGGGGAAAATCCTGTTTCAACTCAACTACATTAGCGCCCATATGGCATTGGCCGTTAAAACTCACCGTTGGTTCCATCAATAGTTTGGAACTGTGGATGTCCCCTGTAATTTCTGCATTACCCTTTAAAACCAGCAGGCCCTGGGTAATAATAGCGCCCGTTACCTGCCCGGCTATATCAGCCTCCTGGCAGTGAATATTACCTTCAATAAACCCGGTTGGGCCAATCAACACTTTGGCTTTGCAGTACACATTGCCTTTAATAACACCATCCACCCTTACATCACCATTACTTTCCAGGTTACCGGTTATGCAGGTACCATCGCTGATGATACTTGCGGAAACAGCGAGTGTGCCTGGGGAAGTTGATTTTGATTTTTTGGTAAACATGATCTTCAGATATTGGTTTAAAAATAGGATTGATATTTTTAAAACGCACAATGCAGCTTTTTATTCTTATTCGTCTGTTGTTTCTACTTTTGGCAACGCTAATTCAATAGTATCAAGGCTGGCCACCGTTCCCTGTAATACTTTTTGCACATTTTCAAAATATTGCTGGTGATACTTTAGTGCCTGTTCCATGGAGTCGGTTCTCATTTTAAGGTTCCTGTATTCCTTTACCTGGGTAATACTGCCATAACCACCACCAGGCAGGTAATATTTAAGGGGTGTAAATATAATAAGTGAGGTAGTAAGCACCACCATTAAAATAAATATGGTGCTGAAAGCTATGTATACACTTAGCCGGGTAAGTTTAAACTTCACCACTTCTTCATAAGTATCTTCATTCATTATTACCAACCGGTAATGATTGCGTAACCTTTTTAATGTGTTAACAGGTTCATTGTTAGCCATGGCTTTCTTTTAAACGGCATAAAAGTACTAAACCACCATGAATGTAAAGAATATTAGGAAACATAATATCAACGGCCCGGCCTCCGCCACTTTAACATAAATAATGCGTGAGAACGGGTATTTTTGGCCCAAAGCACTTTAAATTTGATGTTTGAATTGCGAAAAAAAACCGATATTGAGCGGTATAAATCACATCTATTTTACATGTTGAAAACGCCAACCCTTTTTATTTCTTTTCTTGTTACGGTTTGTTTGATCTCCACTAGCGTTTTTGCGCAGCCCACATGGACGTTAGATGCCTTTGGGAAGGAGAAAAAACCAGAACAGTACGAAGAAAAAAAGCTGGCCTCAGAAAAGACGGGTGAAAAAAAACTGGGGTGGTTCAGGCGTTTTATCCAGAATAATACTACACGTTTCAATTATTATTTTAATGCCAATAACAAGTTGAATGCAGTGGTAGAGAGGGCCAAGCTTTCGCAGAAGGATGATTTTACCAGCCTGTTAACTTTTTATCCATACACATTAGAGAATACCGCTGCGCAGCAAACGGAGCTGGATTCCGTAATTTATAAATCAACGGGTGGCATTTTATTACACGACCTCCGGAGCGACTGGGTAGATAATATGTACCTGCTGATTGGTAAAGCATATTATTACCGTAATGAGCTCGACTCTGCTGCACTTACCTTCCAGTTTATTAATTACAATTTGTTTCCACGTAAAAAAAATGAAGACGACAGCAGGGTGGTAGGCACCAATGATGAGCCAGGCACGGGTAATATTTCAATAGCCAGTAAAGAGAAATTAAGCATCGTAGATAAAGTGTTTTCGCTGCCACCTAGCCGCAACGATGCACTCATCTGGCTAACTCGCACCTTCACCACACAAAAAGCTTACGGCGATGCAGCAGGGCTGATAAACATTTTACAGAATGATCGCAACCTGCCACAAAGGTTGCAGAACGACCTGGAAGAGGTAACGGCCTACTGGTTCTTTTCTCAGAATAATTATGATAGTGCAGCTGTGCACCTGGAGGAAGGTCTAAGCGCTGCAGCCACACAGCAGGATAAAAGCCGTTGGGAGTTTTTGTTAGGGCAGCTTTACGAAATGACCGGAAAGTTTAGCAAAGCTTCAGATTATTATAACCTTGCTTCCCGTCATACAGTAGACCCGGTGTTGGATATTCATGCTCAATTGAACGACGCCAAGATGTTGAAAGAAGGTAATGACCCGGCGCAGCTGGACAGGAGCATCAATAACCTGGTGCGCATGGCCAGGAAAGACCGGTACGAAAATTACAGGGATATCATTTACTATTCTGCTGCGCAGATTGCTTTGCAAAAGCCCGATACAACCAACAGCATCGATTACCTTTTGAATGCTGCAAAATATAGCACGAACAAAGAACTGGGTTACCGGAATAAGAGCTTTTACCAGTTGGGTAATATTGCTTACTCGCAGGAACGCTTCAGGGATGCAGCTTCTTATTACGACAGCCTGCAGCTTACTGCGGAAGATACCTATGTGAAATTAGAAGACCTGAATGAAAGAAAAGAGGCGCTAAGAAAACTGGTTACCGCTATTGATGCCGTAAACCGGCAGGATAGTTTACAACGCATAGCAGCTTTGCCGCCGGCAGAAAGGGATGCCTATGTAAAGAAGCTGGTTAGGAAGTTACGTAAAGAACAAGGTATAAAAGAAGAAGACAATACAGCGTTAAATGCACCCATACAATTTGCCAATAATAACAATACCCCTACCGACCTTTTTGAAAGTAATACAAAAGGCGAGTGGTATTTCTACAACAGCAGTTCAAGGTCTAAAGGACTTGCAGAGTTTCAGCGGAAATGGGGTAAGCGGCCCAATACTGATAACTGGAGGCGTAAAACCGCTGAACAGGCTACAACTAATCTTACTGCTGGCCCGGGTGGAGACCCTAATGCACCTGCCGCAGATAAAGGCCTGGCTGGTACGCAGGCAGGTAATGCCAATAACGTTACCGGTGAAACGGCTTTGAACTTTGATGCATTGATGAACGAATTGCCAACCAATCAGGAAAAACTTGACAGCAGCAACGAGATCATTGCAAGGAGTATGCTGGAAATAGCGCAGGTCTTTCAAAACGAATTAGAAGCATACGGGTCTGCAATCAGCAGGTACGAGGAATTTTTACAACGTTTCCCATCACACCCAGGCGAGGCAAAGGCATACCTTGGCTTGTATTTTTGTTATTCAAAAACAGGTGATAAGCAAAAGGCTGCTTACTACAAAAACCTGCTTACGAGCAAACACCCCATGACCAATGCCGCAGTTATGGTTCAGAATCCATCTTTGTTGAATCCTACGGCAAAAAACCCGGAGGTTACCCAGCGGTACGAAAAGATATACGACTTGTTTATTGAAGGCCGTTTTGAAGAAGCTACTATTGAGAAGAAAAAGCAGGATAGTTTGAACGGAACCAACTACTGGACACCACAGCTGCTGTACATAGAAGCTGTTCATTACATAAAAGAAAGAGAAGACAGTGCTGCCATGGTTAAACTGAATGACCTTGTTTTCCTGCATCCCGAATCGCCGTTAAAAGAGAAAGCTGCAACATTAATTGAAGTGCTGGGCAGAAGGAAGGAAATAGAAACATACCTTACCAATTTGGAAGTAACCCGGAAGGAAGAACAGCAGGTGGTAATAGCAGAAGCAAAGCCACTTAAAGCGCCGGAGAATGTTACCATTAAAACAGTAACACCAGAAAAAGTGCAGCCGGTAATCAGCAACATTAAAAAAGATACAAGTTATAAAATACCACCGGTGGCGGTTAGTGCCGGCTTTAAGCTGGAACCAGAAAAGCCTCATTTTGTTGTGATGATCCTTGATAAAGTAGATGGGGTCTACATCAATGAAGCAAAGAATGCTTTTAACCGCTTCAACCGGGAGAGTTATCTAACTCAGAAAATTGTTATTAACCGTGATGCAATAGATAATGAAAGGGTACTGCTTTTATTTGCACCATTTGAAGACCTTGCTACCGCGGTTGCATACTACGATAAGATTAAGAAAGCAGCACCGAGAGAAGTATCCTGGCTATCCGCAGGTAAGTATTCTTTTCTGGTAATTTCAGATAGCAACCTTGAAGTGCTTAAAACCAACAAAGACCTGGAAGGTTACCGTCAATTATTGAATAAAAATTTCGAGAATAAATTTTAGGTTAAGCGTTAAAACTGACTACCCAATTTAACCTTTTTGATAAACGGTTTAGTGCGTTCTTTTGGCATTGAAACTTATAGAAAACAGAAAATAAAAATTAATAAAAAATAGCATGAAGCGTTCGGTAAAAATTCTATGGCGTTTGTTTTTCATTGGGTTTGGCGTTTTGCTCCTCATGATCCTTTGTGCCAATTTTGGTTTGTTTGGCAAGATGCCATCTGTGCAGGAATTAGAAAATCCTGAGGCAGACCTTGCTAGTGAAATTTATAGTGCAGACGGTTTGCTCATGGGAAAATATTACAGTGAAAACAGAAGCGAAGTTAAGTACAATGAAATTTCTCCCAATGTCATCAACGCATTACTTGCAACAGAAGATGAACGCTTTTACGATCATTCGGGCATAGATGCGCAGGCGTTGGGCAGGGTGGTACTTACGTTAGGTTCGCAAGGTGGTGGTAGTACCATTACCCAACAGTTGGCAAAAATGATGTTGGGGCAGGGTAGTGGCAATATAATAAAACGAGGGCTGGATAAATTGAAAGAGTGGATAGTAGCTGTAAAGCTGGAACGCAATTTCACCAAAGAAGAAATTATTACCCTTTATTTAAACAGGGCGCCATGGGTAAACGTGTATGGCATACGAAATGCCAGCAGAACCTATTTTCAAAAAGAACCTGCTGATCTTAAATTAGAAGAAGCTGCTATGCTGGTAGGCATGTTGAAGGGTTCTTCTATTTATGAACCTATTCGACATCCTAAAAATGCAATTGATCGCCGTAATACGGTTATCAATCAAATGGTAGTAGCTCACCAACATTTTCTTACTGAAGCTGAAGCGGCAAAGTATAAAGCCAAACCTCTTATTACAAATTACAAACCCATCGATGAAGCCATCGGTATTGCACCTTATTACCGCAGGATATTACTGGATAAATTAAAAGATTGGTGCAGCAAAAATATCAATCCACATACCGGAGAGCCATACAATTTGTACAGGGATGGCCTGAAGATACATACACCTATCGATTCCCGTATGCAGCGATATGCAGAAGAGGCTACAGTTGAACATTTGCCAGTATTGCAGAAGAAGCTAGACAATTTTTTTAAGAATAAAAAAGACCTGTGGAAGGGTAGGGACAATATTGTGGAAGCCGGCATGAAGCAATCTGAAAGATGGCGTGCCATGAAAGCGGATGATGTTTCGGAAGAAGATATCAGGAAGTCATTTATGGTGCCTGTTAAAATGAAAATTTTCTCATGGTCTGGTAATGAAAAACACGAGCGTGATTCGGTGATGACACCATGGGATTCTATAAAATACCACAAGCAGTTGTTACAAACATCTTTTGCTGCTATGGATCCTAAAACGGGTGAAATAAAAGCATGGGTGGGCGGTATCGATTACCGTTGGTTTAAATACGATCACGTAACTGCACAGAGGCAGGTGGGCTCAACGTTTAAGCCATTGTTGTATACATTGGCAGTAACAGATGCCGGCTATACGCCGCAAACTCAAATATCCGGTGCACCGCTTACGCTCGGTGGCAAAACCATCAGCAGCGGCGGTGGGGGCACTATGGCCAATTGCCTGGCCTTTTCCCGAAATGCGGCTGCATGGCACCTGATGGCATTAATTGGAGTAACACGAACTATTGAGTTTGCAAAGAATTGTGGTATTACCGCTAAGCTTCCACCTTATCCATCTATTGCATTGGGAACGGCAGATATTCCGATGATGCAGATGCTGCAGGCCTATACTATGTTTCCTAATAGAGGGTATAATACGGAACCGGTTTACATTAACCGCATTGAAGATAAGAATGGCAACCTGATTGATGAATTTCCGGTTGCACAAAGCAAGCAGGTAATAGGTGAGGCAGATGCCTATACAATGGTGAAGATCATGGAAGGTGTGGTGCAGATAGGTACAGCAAGGCGCCTGAATTCTTACGACATACCGGTAGATAAAGCGGGTAAAACAGGAACCACAGATGGTAATACTGATGGTTGGTTTATTGGTTATACACCCGAGTTGCTGGCAGGTAGCTGGGTAGGTTGTGGCGATCCGTTTATTCCAATTTATTCAAACAACGCAGGGGGTTCGGAGATGTCTCTACCGAGGTGGGGTATTTTTATGAGTAAAGTATATGCTGATAAAAAAATACCGATGATGGGACAAAAGAATTTTGATGAACCTGCCGAAATGGTAAACAACCCGGTGTATGCTGATATAAATTTTGCTGATATTGTTAGCAAAGGCGATAGCCTGCCGGAAGACATGGGCAATGCCGACGAATCAGATTTCTTGCAGGAGTACGAACCCCGTAAACCTGTTACGCCAGATACGTCAAAAAAAGCTAGCGACAAAAAAACAGATGTAAAGAAGCCTGATGAAAAAAAGCAGGATATCAAAAAGCCTGATGATAAAAAAGAAAATAATACCACGCCTCCAAAAGCGGTGATGAAGCCAAAGACGGGCAATTAAATAATGTAAGTAAAATTAAAATGGGCAGGTCCACGACCTGCCCATTTTAATTTTACGTATTCCTGTTCATCAGTATCATATCTCAACTTTATTCAGCAGGGAATAAATGACGGAATCCAGGAATCGCCCGTCGAAATAATAATTCTCTTTAAAATGAGCTTCCTTCACAAAACCGGCACTAATCAAAAGGCGTTCAGAAGCTTCATTAGCCGGGTTTATATTGGCTTCAATGCTATGAAGCCCCATATCATTAAATCCATAATCCGTAACGGCAGCAAGGGCTTCTTTCATCAAACCCTTTTTATAATATTCAGGCAGCAACATGTAACCTATTTCGGCACGGTAGTGTTCCTTCATAATTTTCCAAAGGCCAATGGTACCTATTAATACATCAGGATTCGCTGACAGGCTTATACCCCAGGTGATGCCTTCTCCCAACAATACATCATCGCTTATTTTCTTGATCATTAAGGTAGCTTCAGCTTTTGAGGCCAGCGGTTTTTTATCAATAAACCGTAAGGTTTCAGGTGAGGTTCTTAAGGCAAATATAGCATCAACATCCTGCTGGCTAATTGCCCTGAGCAACAGGCGGCTGGTAGTTAATGCAGGAAATGGCACAAAGGAGGGTTCCATCATTTAGGGTTGTTTTGAAGGGTTTATACAACAATCATTTTTCTGTTTAGCCCTTCAAGTTATTATAAAATAAATAATGTAGAAAAAAAAGATCCCGCCTCAACGGCGGGATCTTTCAATATAAAATTTTAGTGTTGTATTAAGCAACAGCCTTGTTAACCAGGGTGGCTGCTTCGCTAAGCAAAATGGCACTTTGAACTTTCAGTCCACTCTCATCAATTAATTTCTTGGCCACATCAGCATTGGTGCCCTGCAGGCGAACAATGATGGGGATTTCGATATTACCAATACTCTTGTAAGCATCAATAACTCCCTGTGCAACCCGGTCGCAACGAACAATTCCACCAAATATATTTATCAGGATAGCCTCTACTTTCGGATCTTTTAAAATGATACGGAAACCGGCTTCTACTGTTTGAGCATTTGCTGTACCACCTACGTCAAGGAAATTGGCAGGTTCACCACCGCTCAATTTTATCATGTCCATAGTGGCCATTGCCAGGCCTGCGCCATTTACCATGCAACCAACATTGCCATCAAGTTTTACGAAATTCAGGTTGAACTTACCAGCTTCTACTTCTGTAGGATCTTCCTCGCTAAGATCACGCAGGGAAGCAATTTCCGGGTGACGCATCAAGGCGTTGTCGTCAACGTTCATCTTACAATCTACCGCAATGATCTTTTCATCACTTGTTTTAAAAAGCGGGTTTATCTCCAGCATACCGCAATCCAACCCTACATAAGCATTGTATAAATTCGTTACAAATTTTACACAATTCTTCATGGCTTCGCCGCTGAGGCCAAGGTTAAAAGCAATTTTACGTGCCTGGAAACCTTGCAGCGGCGCACCTGGGTGTACCCACTCCTTAAATATTTTTTCCGGGGTATCGTGTGCAACATCTTCAATATTTACACCACCCTCTGTGCTATACATAATAACGTTTTGCCCCTTTGTTCTGTCGAGCAATATTGACAAATAAAATTCTTTAACAGGGTTAGGTCCTTCGTAATACACATCCTGCGCCACTAATACCTTGTTCACTAATTTTCCTTCAGGTCCCGTTTGAATGGTTACAAGAGTGCCGCCTAGTAAATTACTGGCAATTTTTACTACGTCTTCTGCATTCTTGCCTACTGCAACACCACGCTGGTCTTTACCAACAATGGTTCCTTTGCCGCGGCCGCCCGCATGTATCTGTGCTTTTACTACAGCAAACTTGCTGCTATACTGGGTATGTATCTGGCGGTAAGCTTCTTCAGCTTCGCCGGGAGTAATACAAGCAATGCCTTCCTGAACGGGCACATTGTATTTCTTTAATAGCTCTTTAGCCTGGTATTCGTGAAGATTCATATTTAAAAATTTGCTGCGAAGATAATAAAAACAATTTTGTGCGCAGGTAGTAAAACAAAGCCGAATGGATGGGCCCTGGTGCCAGCAATTGCATTTAATCGTTTTACATTTTACTGTTAAAACCCATAGAAAGGTTAGCATTGCACGCTGCGATTTACCTTATATTTGTACGTTTTAAACAGCAACAACTACAGTATGATGAATAAAATTAAGGAGGCAACAGATTATATACAATCATTGGTATCCACCGTTCCACAGGCAGGTATCGTTTTGGGAAGCGGCCTGGGCAGCTTTACAAAGGAGTTAACTATTGAAAAGGAAATTCCTTATGGCGATATTCCACACTTCCCGGTAAGCACCGTAAAGGGGCACAGCGGCAAACTGATCTTTGCCGAACTAAGTGGAAAAAAGATACTGGTGATGGCTGGCCGTTTTCATTTTTATGAAGGCTACAGCGCCCAGGAATTAGTGTTCCCCATCAGGGTGATGAAGATGCTTGGGATACAACAACTATTATTGAGCAATGCTGCAGGCGGCACCAATACCAGCTTTAAGGTTGGCGACCTGATGATCATCACAGACCATATCAGCCAGTTCCAGGTAAATCCGCTGATTGGTAAAAACCTTGATGAACTCGGTACCCGTTTTCCGGATATGACTGAGCCTTATAACAGGGCATTGATTGCTAAAGCAAAGACCATTGCAGAAAAAGCAGGTTACGATATTAAAACCGGTGTTTACATTGGGGTTACCGGTCCAACTTTTGAAACCAAAGCAGAGTATAAAATGGTGCACATGATGGGCGCCGATGCGGTTGGTATGAGTACCGTGCAGGAAGTGATAGCCGCCGTACACATGGGCCTGCCTGTTTTTGCTGTTAGCGTTATTACCGATCTTGGCATAAGAGAAGAAGAAAATGTAATTACCCACGAGGAAGTGCTGGAAGCCGCAAAAGAAGCAGAGCCAAAGCTTACCCATATATTTAAGGAAATGATAGCCCAGCTATAATTGATGAAGCAGTTTTTACTTGCAATATTGTTATTCTTTATAGTAACCTGTGTTTATGCACAGGTGCCGGAAGTAATAAGAACTTTGCCCCAAAAAAATAACGGCGTAGATAATAATACGGTGCGTCCGGGAAACCAGAATGGCGATACCACGGGCTTTCAACGTAGGGATGATCTGAAAGATTCTATCACCATCAGCTATCGCTACCTTGATGAATTGAAACGCTACAACCTTGATTCCTCCGTTAATGATTTTGATACCTATTACCCGGTGCCCACCAATTACCAATACCTTGGTAATAACGGTGCCGCGGCTTATCCGTTGATATTTAGCCCAAATGATCGCACAGGTTTTGATCCCGGTTTTCATGCCTATGACGTGTACAATTTTACATTGAAGGAAACGAAGTTTTACAAAACCACCCGGCCCTTTTCTTCACTTTCTTAACAGTTGGCCGCCGGGCAGGAGCAAATGATACAAGCAAAGCATACGCAAAACATCAAGCCTAATTTTAATGCGGGATTCGATTACCGTTTGATCAATTCTCCTGGGTTATTCATTAACCAGAACAATAACCATAACAACGTCCGTTTCTTTTCAAATTACCAGGGTGTAAGAAAAAGGTACAACGCTTTTTTTGTGATTACCAGCAATACTATCCGGTCATCAGAAAACGGGGGTATCTCCAGCGATACAGCTTTGCTGGATCCAAATAAAAAAGACCGCTTCGGCATAGATGTAAACATTGGTAACATTACCAAGTTTAATCCTAATCCCTTTTCAACAAAAATCAGAGCTGGTAACATTTATAAAAATACCATGGTGTACCTGCAGCAGAGCTACGATATAGGCAGGAAAGATTCTATTGCCATCAACGACTCAACCACAGAATATCTTTTCTATCCAAGACTGAGGGCACAGCATAGCATCGGCATCAATAAATATAATTACACGTATAACGACGAAGTAGCAGATTCTGCCCTGTACCAAAACTGGTATAAAATCACGCTGCCATCAAAAATGGATACGGTATTGGTGCAGGAAAAATGGACGGTGATTGATAACGATTTTTCATTGTTGCAGTTTCCTGATCCCCGTAATCCGGGTCAATATATTTTAGCAGGTGCTACTTTGCAGAATATTAAAGGAGAACTGGCCACTGGCACCAGGTCTTTTTACAATATTAAATTACACGGCGAATACCGCAACCGTACAAGAAACAAGTTATGGGATATTGAATTGAAAGGAGGTTTCTATGTAAATGGCCTCAATAGTGGTGATTATAATGCTACGGCCAGCCTTAGCCGTTACCTTAATAAAAAACTGGGTGATGTAAGGCTGTTCTTCAGCAATACCAACCGAACCCCTTCTTTTGTTTTTGATGACAGGTCTTCTTTTAACCTGGGTAACACCAACAATTATAACAAAGAAAATATCACATCTTTTGGTGCCACGGCTACCAATCCCTTTGTGAACCTTTCATTCACAAACCATTTAATTACCAACTACCATTATTTTTATAACTATTACCAGAGTGAGCAAAGCAGCAAGCTGATTAATATTATACAGGTAACAGCATCCCGTAAGTTCAGGTTAACCAAACATATTAACTGGTATGTAGATGCTGCCCTGCAACAAACAGATGCCGCGGCACCCATCAAGTTGCCATTATTGTATGCCCGTAACCGGTTGGCTTACGAAGGAAATTTTTACAAGAACCTTTACCTGAGCACCGGCCTGGAGCTAAGATATAATACGCCGTACAAAGCTTATAATTATTCGCCTTTAATTGGCCAGTTTACGCCGCAGGATACCGCTACCATCAGCAACCTGCCAGATATAGCTGCTTTTATGCATTTCAGGATCAAAACTTTTACGGCATACCTGCGGGCCGAAAACCTTAATACCGCCAGCCTTGAGAATGGGTTTGGATTCGTGAATAATAATTTTGCCGCACCGCATTACCCCAGTCAGGGGTTTATTATACGCTTTGGTATTAAATGGTGGTTTGTTAATTAATAGAAAGGCTAAAACGGCGGAATGCTCACAAATACAAGCCAAAAATCATTTTAAATACACCTTAGCAACTATTTCCCCGATTATTTCGTAAATTCGCAATGTGAAAAAGCTATTCCTCTTCATACTTACTTTTATGTACATGGCAGTATCAAGTGGTATTGCTATGGAGATACACTATTGTATGGGGGAAAGAGCTGGTGTTGATTTCTATAAAAACAGCAATGACAGGTGCGGCCGATGTGGTATGAAGAACCAGGATAAATCCGGTTGCTGCAGCGATGATCACCTGTTCTTGAAAATTGATGACAGTCACCAGAAAGCTGTAAACAATATTGATTTTACACTGCAAACCGAAATGGTTCAGGTTACCCTGCCTGTGTTCGACTGGAACTTGCCCCTGAGGGAATCCGTGGCGCAGGTTAACAACCACGCTCCCCCTGATATTCCCACGCTTCCCGCCCGTATTTTTCACGGGGTTTTTAGAATTTGATTTATTTAAAAATGACTTAATACCTGCACATGCGGGTACGCTGTGCTGTATGCACATCCCTTTTTTTATTTATCAATCTAAAAATTATTATCATGAAATATCTATCAATTGTAGCCGTATTATTATTCGGCGTTTTTACCAGTAATTCAACTTATGCACAGAATAAAATTGCCAGCGACACCATTAAAGTGTGGGGCAACTGCGGTATGTGCAAAACAACCATCGAGAAAAGTGCAAAAGCAGCGGGAGCCAAAACTGCTGTTTGGAACGAAGACAGTAAAGACCTGATCGTATCCTACGCCGCCGCTAAAACATCTTCCAACAAGATACAGGAGGCCGTTGCCAATGCTGGCTACGACACCCAGGATTTAACTGCACCAGTAGAAGTGTACAACAAATTACATGGCTGTTGCCAGTACGAAAGAAAAGAAGCAGTTGCATCAGCAGCCTGCTGTAAAGACACTGCATGCGGCACAGCCGGGGATACTTGCAAAGGCAAAGCTTGTTGCAAGGATGAGGCATGTGCCAAAAAAATGTAAGCGACTAATTCAATTAAATGTTCCCTTTATCAAAGGGATTCACCAATAAAATATTTAATAAAATGAAAAAATTATTTTTAATAATGAGTATCCTGTTTGCCAGCTTTGCGCAGGCGCAGGTTACAAAAGTAAACCTGCAGGCCAGCGGTCTTACCTGCAGTATGTGCAGTAATGCCATCAACAAGTCATTAAAGTCGCTCGATTTTGTAGAAAAAGTAATGAGTAATATTTCAACCTCCACTTTTGAAATAACCTTAAAGCCGGGTGCCAGCTTTACTTTCGACGATCTTAAAAAGAAAGTAGAAGACGCAGGTTTTTTTGTTGCGAATATGAATGCTGATGTAAACTTCAGTAACATTAAAGTGGAAAAAGACCAGCATATTAATTATGCAGGAATGACGTTTCATTTTCTTAACGGCAAAGGACAGGTTTTAAATGGAGCAAAGACCATACAGGTAATTGATAAGGGATATGTAACATCTAAAGCCTTTAAGAAAAACCAGTCATTAACCAGCATGGAATGTTACAAAACTGGCGTGGCTGGCAAATGTTGTGCAAAGGAAGGCCTCTCATCCGAAAGCCGTATTTACCACGTAACTATTTAAGCTGAAGGTAAACAACATTTAAATTTGAATGGCTGTAACTTATTGCAGCCATTCAAAATTATTTAAAAAACAAAAAAATATTTCATGCGATATATAATTTTTGGTTTGCTCATGCAATTATGCATGGTGGCCAAAAGCCAGGAACTGTTTGTATATACAGAGCCAGCCAGCAATATGGCAGCCAAGAGTATTGGCTTCAGGCTTAACAACACTTTTATGAAGGTAGACGGTACTCAAAAATACAATTATCATTTTTTACCGGAAATTATGTTTGGTATATCAAAACATATCATGGTGCATACAGAGGCTTTTTTCAGCACCCGAAATAATGGCCTAAAAGCAGAGGGCGGATTACTGTATATGAAGTATCGTTTTTACAGCGAAGATGCCGTGCATAGTCATTTCAGGATGGCAGTATTTGCGAGGGGCGCACTAAACAATAGTGATATACACCAACCTGCTATAAATTTAAATGGGCACAACAGTGGTTTGGAAACCGGGTTTACCGCCACAAAGCTGATAAATAAAGTAGCGCTTAGTGCTGGGGTATCTCATTTGTATGCGGCCGATAACAGCAATGGAAATAAATTTTACTACGGTAAAAAAGACAGGAATGCCATGGGCTATCATGTTTCATTTGGAAAATTATTGTTGCCAAAAGAATATACCAGCTACAACCAAACAAATGTAAACGGTATGCTGGAAGTATTGGGCCAAACAAACCTGCAATCGGGTAAGTCGTATGTAGATCTTGCTCCCTCTGTGCAATTCATCATCCTCAGCCGTATGCGGCTGGATATTGGCTATAGTTTCCCCGTGCTGAAAGATTTGGAACGTACCACTTCAAGTGGCGTCATGGTAAGATTTGAATACAATATTTTTAATGCTTTTTAATTATGATCATTACCGCACATAGTGTAGGGAGGATTTTGAAGAAACTTTTCAAAGCTATATTTATTAGAAAGAAAGACTGCTGTAAATAGCGGTCTTTTTCGTTTCTATTGATCAATGGCCGATTGCTGAATACGGGCCATGCCGGCGTATAATTGTTGCAGGTTATGTTCATCCATAAAGGCTTTGGTAATATCCGATGCATGCTGCAACAATTGATGTTCCGCATCGGGTTGCCATGCAAGCGTTTGTAATGCCCGTTGGAAAGCCTCTTCTGCTGACAAGCCTTCGGTTTGTTGCAGGGCTTCAGCAATGGCATACACCTGTAATCCCTGGTCTTTTATTTTACCTGTTTCTGCTATCATCCAGCTCAACGCATAAAAATGATTTTTATCCATTAATACAAACCATTTGTTATCGCCGGGGTCAGGCATCACATTGTATTTTGATTCCACGATCTCCCGCACCAGGTATTTCTGCAGGCTTGTGCCGGGCAAACCGGTTTCGGTTAATTGTATCAATCCTCTTAATGCTTGTGGATATATGCTCAGCCAGCGAAGGTCCCGCCTCAGTTCGTGCACCTGGTCTTCCATTTCAGTAAAAGGATGCGGGGCATTGCTATAATTTTCAATAATACCATCAATAGCCTCTTCATAAAAGGCACTAACTGCTTTAACCTCTTCTTTGGGTCTTAACCATTCGGCATCCCTTAATTTCCTTCGGATCTTTTGTAAACGGTCGGCATCTTCTCCCACCCAGTTTTCTTGTTGCAGCAGGTCGTTTAAGTGTTGCAGTTGTTCCCTTGCCTGCGCCCGCATGTACTCCCGTATCATCTGTGGAATGGCAGGTTGTTGCGCAAAGTCTTTTGCATAGCTATCGTAAAAATCAATTTTCCCCAGCGCATCTTCCAATGCTTTAAAATGCGATAGCAGGTTTTTGAATTTTTTCTTATTGTGCATGCCCGCATATAACCTGGAAAGCGCTTCCAGCATGAACAAAGGCGTGCGTGCATCATTGCTGTATAACCACAATGCCGGGTTGGTTTGGCTGGATGCCTGATGCAACAGGTCTTCCAGTTGTTGGAGGAAATAATCAAAACGGGTAAATCCATTTTTCATTGCTGCTGTATTTTACATCTTTTCAAAAAAAGCTACGGTGCCACCCACCCATGTTTTGTCTTTGTTATAGCGGGTGCCAATCATTTTTCCTTTGCTTAGCCTGCTCAGGTTGTGCACGGCCACAGGCCTTGGCTCGCCATCTTTCCAAAAATAGAATAAGCGAATTTCCGCCTTCGCAGGTTCGTCAAGGGTGGCAATAATGGGAGCGTAATTTACCTTGCGTTGCAATATCCAGTTTTCCGGGTCTTTAATATTATCAATATCTTCCTGCGTAATGTCTATCACCACACCCATACCTGCAAAAGAAAACAATGGTTTTAAAACAAAGTCTTCCAGTTTTACGGGCTGCGTTACTTCGTTTAAGAAAAATGTTTCGGGAACATATGGGTTATCAATAAACGGCAATGTAAATTTGCTGATGCGGTAAAACCAGTTGGGATGCGGCAGCCATTCTACATCATAGGTTCGGTTTAGATCTATAATGGGTCCCAGGTCTTTTTGCTGCTGCAGGTCATCAAAAATTAAACGGTTGTATATCCTGTGTATACGGGTTTGCTTGCCATCCTTCGTGTAGAACAAGGAATCACCCTCGGCCTTTATTTCTGTAAGGCAAACCGTTTTTATTCCCAACATTTTTTCGGTGCAGTAAAAATCTATCCTTGTTTTTTGCTGCTCGGGGAAGATTTCCAGCAGAACCACATTTTCAGGATCGTGCTCGCCAACAATAATTTCCTTCAGCAACCGGATGTATGAATGCTTATCATATCCATTCAGGTAGGGAGAATAGTTATCCGGCAGGTTGGCATATTTAGCCGTTAATTCACTATGGTAAGCCTGAAAAGCAAATAGGGTTGGGAAGCCCTGCATCTCTATCAATTGCGGCTCCATCTCACCTTTATTGTTCTGGCAAATTCCAAAATCAAATACCAGGCATTGTGGATGATCGTCTTCGCCCGGCACATTCAGGTCGGCAGGAATACTTCTTTGGGTGAGTTCCTTGAAATTTTTTGCCGTTACCACATCAAGGATATCCTCACATGCATCCAGCATTTTTTTAGTAAACTCCTTCGGGATAAAAATGGGGGTTTCTGCATTCCTGAAATCGAGGGTGCCCGGCGCAAGTGTATCAATTTCTTTCATATACTGCTGGTACTTTTCCTCGCTGAATTGTTCGTTGAACTGCTTTCTTAAATCTTTTTGCATAACAGGTTGTTTGTAAATTGCCGCATTAAAAATAACGAAAAGCCGTTACATATAAATGCTATTCTACATCTGCTTTGCAGCAATTCAACAATGAACCCCATAAAAATGCCCGGCAATTAATAAGCCGGGCAAAGATTCTCTTGTATAAAAAATTGAAAGTTGTTGCTATATCGCCACCGGCTGCAATTGTTCAACTGCCCTTTGCAGGAAATTGGGGATGATGCGGGCATAAGTGTACAATATCTTATCCGGGTCGTTCAGGTGATCTATCATTGAGCGCCATTTTTCTGCACCATGGTTCTCTATCACCATTTTTTTCTTTTCTTCTTTAAGCAGGTACAAGGTCATGCCCACAGCATCTGCCTCGGGATGAAACTGTGTACCAATCATGTGCTCGTTAAAACGGATGGCCATAATAGCCCGCTCCAGCGGCACATGCGGCCGACTTTTTTCTATGGCAAGGATGGAGCCGCCCATTTGTTTAATACGATTATGATTAGGTTGAATTACCTGGTAATCCCTGCTGTCTACACCGTAAAATGGATTTTTTAAGCCGGCAAATATCGGTTCGTTCTCGGCATTGTGCATGTAATGCATCGGAAACACCCCAAAGGCTGTGCTCTTGCGCTTCGCCACCTGTGCAACACCAAAATGACGGCAGGCCAACTGGAATGAATGGCAAATGAAAAATATTTTCTTCTTAATGGTGTTAGTATCCGAGTGGTTGAAAGCTTCTACCTGGCGAAGCCAGCCGAAATAGGCAGCCTCCCATTCACTACCTTCACTATCTAACGGGCTGCCGGGGCCACCGGTGGAGATAAACACATCAAAGGATAGGTCCGGCACTTCTTTTTTCAACCTTACATCAAACTCTTCTTTATACAGCTCCAGGTTATTATATTCTGCAAACTGGTTCAGTATTTCACGGATACACCGCATCCCCTGGTTTTCAACGCCTTCATACAAGTCTAAAATTGCAACCCTAAAGCTGGTTTTTTCATTCCAATTCATTGTTCAAAACTAAACATTTTTTGATACACTGGCTATCGTACAAACTACCTTTTTTACCTGTGATTTTTATTGCAGTCATAATGTTTTCATAATGAGTACGTAAGAGGCAAGCTCGCCTGCTGCTTTTCAGGCCCATTATCTGTACCTTTGCGCACATTATTATGAAGACAAAAACAATCAAAAAAGACAAGGTCAATATCATCACCCTTGGCTGTAGTAAGAACATGGTGGATAGCGAGGTGCTGAGCGGGCAATTATTGGCCAATGAGATTGATACCGTGCATGAGAATGCAAAGCGGGACCACAATATTGTGATCATAAATACCTGCGGCTTTATTGATAAGGCAAAAGAAGAAAGCATTAATACCATTCTTGATAATGTAGAATTGAAGCGCCGGGGAAAACTGGATAAAGTGTATGTGACCGGTTGCCTGAGCGAACGATACAAGAATAACCTGGAAGCAGAGATACCTGAAGTGGATGCTTATTTCGGCACCATGGAACTGCCGATGATACTGAAAAAATTTGAGGCGGATTATAAAGGAGAACTTATTGGAGAACGTTTGCTGAGCACTCCGCAGCATTATGCATATATGAAAATCAGCGAAGGCTGCAACCGCACCTGTTCTTTTTGTGCCATTCCGCTGATGCGGGGCAAACATGTGAGCCGCACCATTGAGTCGCTGGTAGATGAAGCCAAACAACTGGTGAAGCGGGGTGTTAAAGAAGTTATGCTGATTGCACAGGAACTTACTTATTACGGACTGGATATTTACAAGAAGCGGTCCTTACCAAAACTGTTACATGCCTTGGCCGATGTGGAAGGGCTGGTGTGGATCAGGTTGCATTATGCTTACCCTACAAAATTTCCATTAGAGATTATTGATGTGATGAAAGAACGCCCCAATATTTGCAATTACCTTGATATACCACTACAGCACGCCAGCAATAACATGCTTAGTGCCATGAAGCGGCAGATAACAAGGGAAGAAATGGAAGTGCTGATTGGGGAGATACGTGAACGCATACCCGATATATGTTTGCGTACTACACTTATTGCCGGCTTCCCAGGCGAAACAAGGGAAGATGTGGAAGAACTAAAAACCTTTTTACAGAAAATGCGTTTTGACAGGGTAGGCACTTTTACCTATAGCCACGAAGAAGATACGAGCGCACATGGCCTGGTAGATAATATTTCTGCAGGAGAAAAAGAAGAGCGTGCCCAGGAGATCATGGATGTGCAGCAGGATATTTCGCTGGAAAAGAATATGGAGAAAGTTGGGAAGGTATTTAAAGTGATGGTAGATAAAAGAGAGGCCGGGCGCTACATGGGCCGCACAGAATTTGATAGTGTGGAAGTAGATAATGAAGTGATCATAAATACAACAAAGCGATTGCCCATTGGTGAATTTGTGCAGGTGAAGATTACCAAGGCTTATGATTATGACCTGGAGGGAGAACTGGTTAGCAAATAGATAGATTGAAATAAATTACATAGAGACGCTAAATAAATCATCAATACTATATGCAAGGGTTTACTGCTGCCAACATTTCCTACAAACAAACAAATACATTTGCTACTATTGTAAATGATTATGTAGAAGGAGCGGCAGCACTAGCACCTTTTTACGAGCACCCTGCAAACATCGCTGGTATTGAAGCGGCAATCAAAAACCGAAAACAATATCCGACCAACCGGAAGTTATTAGTCGACTATTTAAAACAACAATACAGCGGACTTACAACCGGAACAAAACTGCAGGAAAATATCGATCAACTTCTTGACGAAAACTGCTTCACTATTACCACCGCCCACCAACCCAATATATTTACCGGTCACCTTTATTTTGTTTATAAGATACTGCACGTGGTTAAACTGGCAGCATCTTTAAAGCAGCAGTTACCCCAATATAATTTCGTTCCTGTTTATTATATGGGCAGCGAAGATGCCGACCTGGAAGAACTAGGCACAGTATCCATTGATGGAAAAAAGTACAACTGGCATACCAACCAAACCGGTGCCGTGGGCAGGATGAAGATTGATAAAGCATTCATGCAGATCATTGACGGCATTGAAGCACAATTAGTGGTTGAACCTTTTGGAACAGAGATGTTGGAAATGCTGAAACGTGCATATAGCCTGGGCAAAACAATTGAACAGGCCACGTTGGAATTTGTGCATGAGCTGTTTGGTAGTTTTGGCCTTGTGATTTTATTGCCGGATCACCCGATGCTGAAAACCGCCTTTGAAGATATTACCGCCAGAGAATTGCAGGAGCAGTTCTCCAGCAAAGCGGTGCAGCAAACAGTTGAAGCCTTTCCCGAAAAATATAAAGTGCAGGCCGCCGGCAGGGAAATCAATTTGTTTTACCTGAAAGATGATCAGCGGGAGCGCATCGAATTTGAAAATGGTGAGTGGGTGGTATTGAACAGCAGCACCCGTTTTAATAAGGAGCAACTGCTGGAAGAGTTGCATCATTTTCCTGAGCGCTTTAGTGCGAATGTTATATTAAGACCCGTTTTTCAGGAACTGGTATTGCCCAATATTGCCTTTATAGGTGGAGGTGGGGAACTGGCCTACTGGCTGGAACTGAAAGAAGTGTTCAAGGCTGCAGCCGTGCCTTACCCTGTGCTGCTGCTGCGCAATTCGTTTATGTTCGTAGATGCAAAAACTGCCGAAACCATTGTCAAACTGGGCTTGCAGCCTGTTGACTTTTTTCGTTCTGCAGATGAACTGCTGACTGAGTTAGTACAAAAGTCCTCCGACCTACAACTGCAATTGACGGAAGAAAAAAAGCAACTTGGAGATCTTTATCAAGCCATCGGTAAGGTAGCGGGTGCTATTAATGGCAACCTTCAAAATCATACTATGGCATTGTTAACGGGTGCCAATAAGAAGCTTGAAAACCTGGAGAAAAAAATGCTGAGGGCTGAAAAGGAAAAGTTTGAAGCCCAGCAGCGACAGGTTGCAGCAGTTAAGCATGCTGTTTTTCCAAATGGTAATTTGCAGGAAAGGGTGGATAATTTATTGCCTTTTTACGCCCGATACGGCGCAGGCTTCATCAACACAATTTACCAGTACTCGCTGGGGCTGGAGCAGGAATTTTGCATTATCACAGAAGGATAAATGGGTAGATTATTTTTTATGCTGCTGATCCATATCTATCACCTGCTGTTCCATTTCTTTTTTGTAATCAGCCAGTTTGCCTGCTATCGATTCGTCGGAAGTGGCTAATATCTGCGCAGCAAGAATACCCGCATTTTTTGCTGCATTTAAAGCTACGGTAGCCACCGGCACGCCGTTAGGCATTTGGAGTATAGATAAAACTGAATCCCATCCATCTATTGAATTAGAGGATTTTACCGGTACACCAATTACAGGCAAGATTGTGTAAGCCGCCACCATCCCCGGTAAATGAGCAGCACCGCCAGCACCTGCTATAATTACTTTAAGGCCACGCTCTTTTGCTTCCATAGCGTAACTACGCATACGGTCTGGCGTACGATGTGCCGACACAATATTTAACTCGTAGGGGATACCCAGCATTTGTAAAAAATCTGCTGCTGCCTGCATTACGGGTAAATCAGACTGGCTGCCCATAATGATACCTGCTTTTGTCATACAGTAAAATATTGGTTATAAATTTTTTGCAGAAAGTTAACCGGCAAAATTGAATGCAGTAAAGATAATAAACAGCGGGCTAACAATTTCCTGGTAAATGCCAGCTTCCCTATTTAATGATCTCTCCCTTCAACCTTAATAATTCTGTTTCCGCAACTTTGGTGTCGTACCGGGCGGCAATAAGGCGGTTGTAAGCATCTTCCAGGCTTTTTTGTGTTTCCCTCAATTCAAGGTAGGTTGTAACACCTAACCGTAGCCGCTCAGATGCTATGTACACATTCTCTTTTGCCAATTGTATATTTTCTTCTTCCAGCCGCAGGGTTTTTTGTTGCAGCAGGTAAGTTTTATAAGCATTGCTGATGGCAAAATCGAGGTTCCACTTTTGATAGTCGTACAACAACTGGTTATATTCGATATCTACTTTTGCCAGTTTAATCTGGCGCTTTACATTATAGTTATTAAAAATGGGAATGCTTGTGCTAAGGCCATAGTTAAAGCCAAAGTTCCTGTTCAGGAACGGGGTAAAATTATTTACCACCAACTTGTTTTCGTTGCGGTTAAAATTATAAGCACTATTAAACGTAACGATAGGGAAACGTTCTGCCCTCCTTTCCTTTAATGTTAATTCAGCAATTTTAATGTTCTGCTTTGTTAGTGCAAGATCGGGATTGTTGTTACCGGCTTCTGCCAGTATATCTGTTAACATTAGCTCTTCGCTGAAAGGGATGCTGTCACTCACTTCATAACGGGCATCGGCAGCCGTCATCATCAACTGGTTCAGTTGCTCTTTCAATTGTTCAATCAAAGTTAATTGTCTCAGGCGTGCTGCTCTTTGTGCATTCAGGTCAACCTTTGCCTGCAACAATTCTGGTTTAGCACCGAGCCCTACGCTGAGTTTTTTCTCGGCCTGTGTAACCCTTTCTTCATTAAGCAACATCTGCTCTTCAATTGCCTTTAACTGTTGCTTTTGCTTTACAATGTTATAGTAGGTGTTTATCACAGTTGCCACGGTATTGATGACCTGGTTTTTAATGCCAAGTTCACCCAGCCGAACGATCTCGGCCAACTTGTCCCGGGTAACAAACATTTTCAATCCGTCAAAAATGGTCCAGTTAAGGTTGATGGAAGATTGGACATTATTGGAACGGATGCCCGATTGTTTCCTGGTGCTGCCATCAACTAGTTTCTGCAACGTATTATTGTTGTTAAACAAGATAGCTGCCTGAGCATTTACCCTTGGCAGAAAAGCGGCATAAGCATAACTGTTGTTTATAGCAGCAATAGTAGAGTCGTTCCTGGATAGTTGTATTTCGTAATTATTGGCAATAGCTGCAGCCACGGCATCTTCAACAGTAAGCATGGGTTGGGCGCTTGCACCCAGGCATGCACAAACAATCAACGAGAAAAAAACAGGCTTAGATAGCTTCATCATCCTAAATATTATTTTCCGATTCCGGAGCAGGCTCCAGGGTGTCTAATTTACTTTTTGTTTTCTTAGTAGATAGATAGGAGTATACTGCCGGCACAATAAACAGCGTTAGCAGCAGGGAGAACATGATACCACCCACAATAACAATACCTAAAGGGACCCTGCTGGTAGAAGCATCACCAAGCGATAACGCCAACGGTAAGGCGCCAAGGCTCATAGCAAGGCTGGTCATAAGAATGGGGCGATAACGTGCAACAGCCGCATCAACCACAGCGGCAACCTTATGCTTTCCTTTCAACTGTTGCTGGTTGGCAAATTCTACAATTAAAATTCCATTCTTGGTTACCAAACCAATAAGCATGATCATACCAATTTGGGAAAAGATATTCAGCGTTTGCCCGAACAACCATAAGGACAACACGGCACCAGCAAGGGCAAGTGGCACGGTAATCATGATCGTAAACGGATCTATAAAACTTTCGAACTGCGCTGCCAGTACCAGGAAAATGAGTGCCAGGGCCAGGAAGAATGCAAAATACGTATTGCCAGAACTCTCGGCATAATCCCTGCTGGAACCAGCCAGCGAAGTCTGGAAACTATCATCCAGCATTGAATCAGCAATTGATTGAATTTCTTTAATACCATCGCCAACCGTTTTGCCATCAGCAAGGCCGCTGCTGATGGTGGCCGACCTGTACCTGTTAAAGTGGTAAAGAGTAGGAGGGGTAACGTCCTCAGAAATATTCAACACATTTATTAGAGAAATGGATTCGCCGCGGTTATTGGTTACATAAATATTCTTCAGGTCATTAGGGTCATCACGGTCAATTCTTTCTACCTGGCCCAACACAGAATACTGCTTGCCCTCTTTTGTAAAATACCCCATGCGTTGGTTGCTCAATGCTAACTGTAGCGTTTGGGAAATGGCCTGAACACTAAGGCCCAGTTCGCTTGCCTTTAACCTGTCAATATTAATGCGCAGTTCTGGTTTATTAAATTTCAGGTCGGCATCAGCGCCTTGTAAAACAGTACTCTTATTTACAGCTTCCAGAAATTTTGGTAATACCTCTTTTAATTTATCTGAATTGGTATTCTGTATTACGAACTGTATGGGCTGGCCGCTGCGCCTGTTCACCTGTATGGTTTGTTCCTGTATGGCAAATGAACGGCCATCATTAAACCTCGGAATGCGTTTGTTTACCCAGCTTACAATTTCCTGTTGACTTCGCTTTCTTTCACCAGGTTCTGAAAGTGCCACCCTTACAAAGCCAGAGTTTGCAGAGCCAGATCCCGTAAAGCCCGGCGCCGTCATACTAACAATGTATTTTTTTTCTGATATAGAATCCACCAGGAACTGTGTAAGGCGGTCCATATAATTATCCATCGCATCGTAAGAAGTACCCTCGGGTGCGGATACGGAAAGGCGGAAGCCGCTCTTATCTTCCATGGGTGCCAGTTCGCTTTGCAAATTCCTGCCTATAAAAAAGATGATGGCAAAACAGCCCAATACGATAGGTATGGCAAGCCACCGGGCTTTCATAAAACGTTGCAGCAGGTTGCGGTAGCCATTTTCCATGCCGGTAAAAAATGGTTCGGTGGCGGTGTAGAACCTTGAATGTTTAAAGTTCTTCCTGCTCAGGTAAACGTTTAGAACCGGCGTTAACGTTAGTGACACAAACGCAGAGATGAGCACGGCACCTGCTACTACAATCCCAAACTCCCGGAATAACCTGCCCACAAAACCCTCTAAGAAAATGATGGGAAGAAATACCACGGCCAGCGTAATGGAAGTAGCAATTACGGCAAAATAGATTTCTTTGGAACCATCCCTGGCGGCCTGCCACCTATCCATGCCCTGTTCCATTTTTTTATAGATATTTTCCGTTACCACAATACCATCATCTACCACAAGCCCCGTTGCCAGCACAATTGCCAGCAGGGTGAGCACATTAATTGTAAAGCCACTTAGGTACATGATGAAGAAAGCGCCGATGAGTGAAATAGGAATATCTACCAATGGGCGAATAGCTATTAGCCAGTCACGAAAAAACAAATAAATGATGAGCACCACCAACACAAACGAAATCAGCAGGGTTTCTTTTACCTCGCTGATGCTGCGGCGGATGTTAGTGGTTTGATCGCTCGACATGATCAACCTGATATCTTCAGGCAGGTCTTTGGTAATTTCTTCCAGCCTTTTTTGAATGTCGTTGCTGATGGAGATATAATTCGTGCCCGGCTGAGGGATCACCGCAATGGCTATCATGGGCACATTGCTTTCTTTCAATACACTCTCTATATTTTCTGGTCCCAGCACGGCTTCTCCTACATCCTTTAAACGGATATCAGCACCATCTACATTTTTAATGATGAGGTTGTTGAATTCATCTTCGGTATTTAGTTTACCAAAAGTGCGTATACCCAGTTCCGTTGCATCGCCAGATACTTTACCGGAAGGCAGTTCTACATTCTCTCTCAACAGCGCAGATTGCACATCCTGTGGTGTTAGCCTGTAAGCACTCATGCGGGAAGGATTGAACCAGATACGCATAGCGTATTTTTTTTCGCCCCAAACAGATACACCGCTTACGCCTGGAATCGTCTGTAACCTTTCAACAATATTATTATTGGCAAATTCAGTTATCTGCAAAGAGTTGCGGAGATCGCTTTGCATCAGCAAAATTACCACGGGGTCATTGCTGGCATCTGCCTTGCTCACCACAGGTGGTGCATCAAGGTCGGTTGGGAGGGAACGCAATGCCTGGGAAACCTTGTCCCTTACATCGTTGGCGGCTTCTTCCAGGTTTGATCCAAGTACGAATTCTACAGAAATGTTGCTGCTGCCCTGCGAGCTTTGTGAGGTGATGTTCTTAATACCTGCAATGCCATTTACTGCTTTCTCCAATGGCTCTGTAATCTGTGTTTCTATAATTTCTGCATTGGCTCCGGGGTAGGAGGTGCGCACACTAATATTGGGCGGATCGAGCGCAGGATAATCCCTCACGCCTAAAAAAGTATAGCCGATGGCCCCAAATAGTACAATGGCAATATTAAGTACTATGGCAAATACCGGCCTTCTTAAACTAAATTCTGATAGGTTCAATTATTGATGTTTTTCAGTTTTAATTATAAAGATCTGGGCCTTTTTCCCGGCTACTGCCGGTAGACCTATTGTTTTACTGATTTCAGGTCAACCTTCCCACCTGGCTTCAAACTCATTAAACCGGTAGTAATAATGGTATCGCCCACTTTAAGCCCATTTGTTACCTGCACATTGGCAGAATCGCGGGCACCTGTAATTACTTCTTCAAACGAGGCAATGCCATTGCGGTACACCGCCACCTGCTTGCCCCTTGCCTGCGGTATTACCGCCTGCGATGGTATCATGATTGCATCGGGATCAGGATCAAAACGGGTCTTCACCTTTACGAACTGGCCTGGTATTAATTTGTCATCACCGTCTAATAATGCTGCCCTTACCTGCAGGCTCCTGTTTGATTCCTCTACGCCCGATTCTGTGGCAATGATGCGTGCATGGTATTCTTTTTTATTGCCTTCGGCAGTCAGGCTTACTAACTGCCCTGTTTGTAATTTGGTTGTATATTTTTCAGGCAAAGTAAAATCTAATTTCAACTGGCTTTGCTGGCGGATGCTGGTAAGCGTTGTTGCAGGTGTTACATAGGCGCCTGGGCTCACGGCCTTCAAGCCAAGTGTGCCGCTAAAGGGCGCCCTAATTTCAGTTCGCATAATATTGCTGCGGATGATAGCCATATCAGCCTGCAGGTTGTTGATGCTGAGCCTGGCAAGATCATATTCCTGCTGGCTGATGCCGTTTATCTTCAATAATTCTTCGTAGCGCTTACTGGTTTCCTGCGCCACCTGTACCTGCACTTTTAATTTGTTCAGTTGTGCCACAAGGTCGCCGTCGTATATCTTGCCTATCAATGTGCCCTTGCCAACCCTTTTGCCTTCAGCCACATTTAAATAAACCAAACGTCCGCTGATCTCGGGATTTATCTCTGTGGCTTCGTTGGCAATAATGCTGCCCGGAAGTTCCAGGTTATCTGTAAGTGGCATTGTTTTCACGATGTAACCGTCTACTTTAAGTGCAGGCGAACCACCGCCCATTCCCTGTACTCCTTTAGGGGCTTCTTCTTTTGTTTTATTACCACAAGCACTTAACACTAGTAAAGCTGCTGCAATTGTAAAACTGAGGTAGCTTCCCCGGTAAGAGAATATTTGTTTTATCACGAATGAGAATTATGTGTAGAATATTAATAAAATTATGCCGAAAATGTTTAGAGAACTGAGTAAAATGGATGATTGGCAAATCTTAGCCGGTCACCTGCTCGTTACTTACCACGTATAAGATATTTTTTATCTGGTTTACCTTATGAATCAGTTCCTGCTTTTCGTTGCTTAGGATAGTGATATGCCCCATTTTTCTGCCAGGCTTGGTATTCGCCTTCCCGTACAGGTGTACGAAAACATTTTCCATGGCTAAAACTTTTTCAAGTCCATCGTATTTGGCCGGGCCATTATGGCCTGCAGCTCCCAGCAGGTTTACTATGGCGGCAGGCAAAATGTGGTCGGTGTTCCCCAACGGGTAATCAAGCAATACACGCCAAAGCATATCAAACTGGCTGCTGTAACAAGCTTCAATACTGTGGTGACCGCTGTTGTGCACCCGGGGGGCAGTTTCATTTACCCATACTTTGTCATCAACATCAGTAAATAACTCCACCGCAAATATGCCGGGGCTTTTTAAAGCTTTTACAAGCGTTAGGGCAATGGCTTCTGCTTTCCAGAAAACTTTATCTGGTAATGTTGCCGGGCTCACCTGGTGGCTCAATAAATTAAGTTGGGGATCAAATACCATATCTACGGGAGCATAAATGGCAGTTTGACCGGCACGGTTTACTGCAATCATCACCGCAATTTCCTTTTTAATAGTTACCATTTTCTCCAGCACGGCGGGCGCATCAAAACCTTTTGAAAGGTCGTCGCTGGTCTTTAATAATTGAACGCCTCTTCCATCATAACCACCCATGGCAATTTTATGAACAGCAGGCAAGAAGGAATGATGGCCTGTCAATTCATCCAACGAATTAGTTACTACGAATTCACTGGTGGGTAAATTATTATCCTTGTAAAATTGTTTCTGAAGTATCTTATTCTTAATGATCCTTAATGCTGCAGGTTTTGGAAATACCGTTACACCCTCTAACTCTAATTTGTCCAAAGCATCTACGTTAACGCTTTCAATTTCTATGGTGAGCACATCCAGGCCTTTTCCGAAATTATAAACATCATCAAAGCTGTTGATATCGCCTTTCACAAAATGATGACATAGGTGTGCAGCGGGGCAATGCTCATCGTTTTCCAATACATAAGTTTCCACCGGGTAATTAGCCGCTTCCTGTAATAACATGCGGCCTAACTGGCCACCACCTAGTATGCCTGCTTTTTTCATAGGCGCAAAGATAAGGCTCCCGCAAAATTACCGGGCCAAATAATGTTATTCCCTGTCATAAAAGCTATGCTGCTAACTTAAACAGGAATTGCTTTTAATAACGGGCTGCCCGCCGTATCTTAAGCCGATATATTTAAAAAAATAATTACAGCATGGCAAAACCAACCTTCTTTCAATACGTAAAGGCAATTTTCCGCAGTATTTTCAAACGTAAAAAACCGGTACTGGCACAACTGGAAATGTTAACCGCAGCAGACGCAAGGGTTGCTCCAACCGATAACATCAGGCGGTTTGCCGAACAACTGAAAACCACCCGGGAAAATAATTGGAAAATGCTATTGCATGATAACGGACAACAAACCGGATTAGTTGCTGCAAAATGGTTAGCGACAAACATGAAAAATGGATTGTACAGGGTTGACCTTGGTCGTGTGGTTAGCAAGTATATTGGTGAAACAGAAAAAAACCTTGCTGAAATATTTAGCGTGGCCCAGGATAAAGACTGGATATTGTTCTTTGATGAAGCCGATGCGCTCTTTGGAAAACGGACCGAAGTAAAAGATGCGCACGACCGATATGCAAACCAGGAAGTGAGTTACCTGCTTCAAAGGATCGAATCCCACGACGGTCCTGTGATAGTTTTTTGCAAAACAGCCGACTGCCGGCAACATACTGCATTGGCAAATTTTCTCATTATGGAATAAAGCAAAATGTTTTTGTTTTACCTAAAGCCGTATTGTTTGCTTGTTGCTTAAACAGGCCCACTAATCTTTTTACATTTTAAATTTTGCTGCAATTTTTTTTGCGGCCTTGTAATTTTTTGTCCCCTACTGCAACTAATGTTGTTGTAATACCCGGGCTTTTAATTTTTTTTAAATAGATAAAAATGAACATTGGCGAATCATTATTTTTACAGCATCCAGTTGCATGCGCATCTGCGCCGCCAAAGCCTCGCTAAGGTTCATCCATTTCCTGGCATGTTGTAACTTAAGTGAGCCTGCAGCCAAACGGAAATCCACTTACTGTCAATCATCCTAAGCGGAATGTTCTTATCTAAACCCGTAAAATGCGCTGTTAAAAAACTACTCCATTAAAAGTAAAGGGAACCAATCTATATTGATTTTAGATAATTTGTTGAAGGACTATAACCAATGCAATGCTGAGTAATCATACCGTTCCAGGCCTGTTAAGGCCCCATTCGGCATGTTCATTTTTTACACAAACGGTACCTGAAATATCTTTTTTTACTATAACATTGCTGGTAATTAGAATAAAGCGGCGTGCGAATGAACTTTGTGCTGCCCTTTTATATCTGTTTTCTATTTAAACTGCTTTGCTCATTTTCAACAAAAACCTATTTTTTCAAATGAAATTAATGTACAAAAGTTACACACTATTGTTTTTGGCCGTGTTGGGTACCGCTCCGCTGATGGCACAAAGAGACAATAAACGTTCTCCTGTAGTGGCTGCCCCAACAGACACCTCTAAAACGCCCAAGGTTAAGCCTCCTTCCAAAGGGCCGAAACCATATAGCGAGGTAATCACCAATAAAGCTAAAACAGACCAGGGCATGTTTAAAGTGCACTTCCTGGATGATAAATATTATTTTGAAATACCCCAGTCTTTATTAAGAAGAGAAATGCTGGTGGTAAACAGGATATCGAAAGCGCCTACAAGTGGCCGCACGGCCGGCCTGTCTTATGCGGGTGATGATATTGGCCAAAATGTGATCTGGTTTGAAAAAGGACCAAGTGATAATATTTTCCTGCGCACTATTTCTTATGCCGAATATGCCAAAGATTCTACTTCGCCGATGTTTACTGCCGTAAACAAATCGAACATCCAGCCGATAGAATTTGCATTTGATATCAAAGCATTCAGCAAAGATTCTTCTGCAATAGTGATAGATGCTACCGACCTGTTAAATGGCGACAATGATGTGTTGTTCCTTGACGTTGGCAGTAAAAAGCGTGCTAACCTTTCAACTGTTCAAAAAGACAAATCATATGTAGTTACCGTTAAAACATTTCCTATAAACCTGGAAGTGGTAACGGTGAAAACCTATGGCAGCTCCCCTTTATCTACCCAGGGAGGCAATGTTACTATCGAGCTGAATAGCTCTGTTGTATTGCTTCCAAAAAATCCTATGCAACCACGTTTTTACGATCCTCGTGTTGGATTTTTTGCAGTTGGCTATACCGACTTTGATGAGAATCCACAGGGTGTAAAAAGAATTACCATGATCAAGCGCTGGAGGCTGGAGCCAAAAGAAGAAGACATGGATAAATACAAAAAAGGCGAACTTGTAGAACCAGCTAAGCCAATCGTATTTTATATAGATCCTGCCACACCAGCCAAATGGGTGCCATACCTTATTCAGGGTGTTAACGACTGGCAGAAGTCATTTGAAAAAGCCGGATTTAAAAATGCCATCTTCGGAAAGATAGCGCCAACAAAAGAAGAAAATCCTGAGTGGAGCCTGGAAGATGCAAGGTTTTCGGCAATTGTTTACAAGCCATCTACAATTCCTAATGCCAGCGGACCAAGTGTTGCAGATCCACGCAGTGGTGAGATTATGGAAAGCCATATCAACTGGTACCATAATGTTATGATGCTGATACGCAACTGGTATTTTGTACAGGCTTCTCCAATTGATGCACGTGCAAGAAAAATGTTGTTTGATGATGAACTGATGGGGCAACTCATCCGTTTTGTGTCTTCTCACGAAGTAGGACACACGCTTGGACTGCGCCATAATTTCGGATCAAGTGCTGCAGTGCCGGTTGAGAAACTCAGGGACAAAGCATGGCTTGATGCCAATGGTCATACGCCTTCCATTATGGACTATGCCCGTTTTAACTATGTGGCACAGCCTGAAGATAAGATTGAGGCAAATGGTATTTTCCCTCGCATAGGCGATTACGATGATTGGGCAATTGAGTGGGGCTACCGCAGGTTTCCGCAGTATGCTACTCCTGATGCAGAAAAAACTTACATGAACAAGTGGGTGATGGATAAACTGAAGAATAAACGCCTTTGGTTTGGTGACGGTGAAACCAACAGGGATGATCCCCGTAACCTTACTGAGCAGGTGGGCGACGATGCCGTGTTGGGTAGCATGTATGGGATCAAAAACCTGAAGCGCATTGTTCCAAACCTGGAAAGCTGGACAAAAGTATCGAATGAAGATTATGCCAACCTTAGCATGATGTACGGCGAGGTTACCAGCCAGTTCAATCGCTACAACAACCATGTGGCACGCATTATTGGCGGTGTTATGAAAACACCAAAGATGACTGAAGAGCCAGGTGCAGTTTTTGAAACGGTATCAAAAGCAAAACAAAAGGAAGCCATTAGCTACCTGAACAATAATTTGTTTACAACACCTACATGGTTAATCAACAATGACATTTATTCAAAGACTGGTTTAAATGGCCTGAAGGAAATTGGTAAGCTGCAGGAAACTATCCTGAATGGTTTATTAAGGCCTTCTACTTTGAACAAACTTGTGGAAGCGGAAGGTTTCCCTGGTAGTAATAATTATAAGGTAACAGAAATGCTGTCTGACATGAAAGCAGGCATCTGGAGCGAATTACCGGCACGCAAGCCAATCGATATTTATCGTCGCCAGTTACAAATGACATACGTAACTAAAATGAATAATCTGCTAAACCCGGAGCCTGTAAGGCCTCCAACCGGACCAACAACAGGCAGGATTTTCTTTGCCCCGCCGATTGATAATGACATGGTAGACGTACAAAGCTCGGTAAGAGCCAGCCTTGTTTCATTAAAGGCCGAAGTAAATGCTGCTGCTGCTGTGGCTACCGACCAGATGACCAGGATTCACCTGAAGGAAATGAGCAGGAGAATTGAGCTGGCACTTGATCCGAATAAATAATTAAATAGTTTGAAAAAAGATAATGAGGCCTCAGGGCCTCATTTTTTTTAACGTTTCCCTGCGGTAAAACGATTTGTGATTTTATGTTGAACCGGCCTTTACTTAAAACGTATGTATGTAATATGGGTTACTGCTGAAGCCCTGCAGCACCATATTGAAGAGCCCTTTATCTCTTTAGATTGTATTAACAGGGAAAATAAACTGTAAGGTATTAGCTTTGCATCTGTCTAAATAAGCTGAGCGCAAGGTCTTTATTTAATTAGAAAATATATTTAATGATAACAAGGAAAATATTATTGATGTTATTGGTGCTGCCTACGGTTGTGTTTGCCAATGGCCCGGGCGGAGAAGTAAAGATTAAAGGAGAGATCGATAAACGCAATATGATAGATTGGGTGTACCTCAGCTATCGCACGGCCGATGGTAGTGTTTATGATAGTGCAAAAGTTAGCGACCAAAAATTCAAATTTGAAAAAGACATTGCAGAGCCTTTGCTGGCTACGCTGATCTTTAAATTTCAATCGGTAAATGGTGCTGAGTCTGCATCAAAATCCCTGCGCCTGAATGTTTTTCTTGAGCCGGGTAAAACTGATATCGTGATAAAAGGTTCCGTAGAAAATGCCAATGTAAGTGGTAATAAATCCCATGCAGCATACCAGGCCTTAACAGCTCTTGGCAAACCTTACGATAAACAAATGAGCGACCTGAACGAACAATACAAAAAGTATTACGAGGAGAAGAATCGTGAAGGTATGGAGAGCCTGCAGGAAAAAGCGCAATCCATCATGGATGAGAAGAATGAAAAAGTATATGGCAAATACCTGAGAGGCAACCCCAATTCGCCAATTGCGGTGTATGTATTAAAGCAGTACGCTGGTTACGATATAGATCCTGCCAGGGCAGGGCCGTTGTTTGAAATGCTGCCGGCGGAAACCAAAAAAGAGCCTTCAGCAATTGCTTTTAAAGCGCAGTTAGAAACAGCGAAGAAAACCAGCATTGGTGCTTATGCCATGGACTTTACGCAGAAAGATACATTGGGTATCCCTGTATCGCTTTCGGCGTTCAAGGGGAAATATGTACTCTTAGATTTTTGGGCAAGCTGGTGCGGACCATGCCGCCAGGAAAATCCAAACCTGGTAAAAGCCTTTCATACATACAAAGACAGGAACTTTACCGTATTGGGAATTTCGCTAGACAGGCCCGGCAAACAACAGGCATGGTTAGATGCTATTCATAAAGACAACCTGGCATGGACACAGGTAAGCGACCTTAATTTCTGGAACAATGAAGTGGCAGTACAGTATGGCATACAGGCAATACCGCAGAATTTATTGCTAGACCCAACCGGGAAGATCATTGCAAAAAATATCAGGGGAGAAGAATTGAATAATAAATTGGCGGAATTACTACCTGAATAAATATTCCGGTACAATCATTATAGATAATATGAGATTCGTTAAAAAAATTGTTGCAATTATATTGTTATTGGCAGTAACGGCAGGCGTTTCGGCCCAGGTGCAAAATCCTGTAAGCTGGTTGTTTGCTGCAAAAAAAATAAACAGTAAAACATACGAAGTAACCTTAACGGCCAATGTTAACAATGGCTGGCATATTTACTCGCAGTTTACGCCAGATGGTGGCCCCGTACCCACGGCCATTACATTTACCAAAAATCCATTGTTGGTTTTAGATGGTGCGGTAATTGAAACAGGCAAACTGGAGCAGAAGCATGAGCCTTTGTTTGGTGTTGATGTAAAACAATTTTCGGGCAAAGTGATCTTTACGCAGAAAGTTACCCTTAAGGCACCTGTGAAAACGAAACTGGCCGGTAGCATAGAATTTATGTTGTGCAACGACAGGCAATGCCTGCCACCGGCAGAGAAACAATTTTCAATAGCGCTAAATTAACCTAAGAGCATAAACCAGATATAATGAAATTATTTTTTCGGTCACTTACCGCCGTGCTGTTACTATTTGTTTTAACGTCAGTTTCTGCCCAGGAGAAAGGACCGGTACAATTTAGCTATGCACAGGAACGCCTGAACGCCGGTGAAGTACAACTTAAAACAACACTTCTTATTCCGCCCGGCGTAAAACTATATGCCTTACAGCAATCAGAAGATGATGTGCTGTTCTCATCCATTGTTTACGACAGTGCTTCGCAACGGTACGTGAGCGGTAAACCCGCTGCAAACCAGTCTGCCAGCAAAGAAAACGATCCTACGCTGCAGGCAGATGTGCAGTATTATACTGACTCTGTAACCTGGCTACAAACCATAAAGGCCAAGGCTTCCGACAGCTTTTTATTAAAAGGTACCATCAACTACATGTATAAAAAGGGAGACCAGTATATACCTGTGGAAGAAGACCTGAAGGTATTCGTGTTGCCCACTAAGGAAGCGGTGGCGTCAACAAATACAGGCGCTGCTGATTCAGAAGAAACAGAAGCAACCCGTTCGCTTTGGTGGATATTTTTTACCGCTTTTGCAGGAGGACTGCTGGCATTGCTAACACCCTGTGTGTATGCTATGATACCCGTTACCGTTAGCTTCTTCACCAAGCGAAGCAAGACAAAGGCTGAAGGTATCAGAAACGCATTGATCTATTCCGCCTCCATCGTTTTTATATTTACCCTGCTAGGCTTTTTAATCACCGTAATATTTGGCCCGGCAGCCTTGAACCTACTTGCCACCAACTGGATTGCCAATATGGTATTCTTCGCCATCTTCCTGGTATTCGCTTTTTCATTCCTGGGCGCTTTCGAAATTACCTTGCCCTCTTCCTGGGGTAATAAGGCCGATACGAAAGCGGGCATGGGAAGTTTTGCCGGCATCTTTTTTATGGCACTTACGCTGGTGATCGTTTCCTTTTCCTGCACCGGTCCCATTATTGGCAACCTGCTGGTGTTGGCTGCCAAGGGCAGTTACTGGGGACCGCTAACCGGTATGTTTGGTTTCTCTACCGCCCTTGCTTTACCATTTGCGCTCTTTGCTTTTTTTCCCAGCAAGCTGAATGTGTTGGGAAAATCGGGCGGCTGGCTCAACGGCGTAAAAGTTACCCTCGGTTTCCTGGAACTGGCACTGGCATTAAAGTTCCTTTCCAATGCCGACCTTTCGCAGGGATGGCGTATTCTGGATAGGGAAATCTTTATCAGCCTGTGGATCGTGATATTTATGTTGCTTGGAGTTTACCTGTTAGGCAAGATCAAATTCAGCCATGACGACGAGTTACCTAAAAATGATTTTGGGATACCATACCTTACCGTTACCCGTTTTATGCTTGCGCTCACAGCCTTTGGTTTTGCAGTATACATGATACCCGGTCTTTGGGGAGCACCATTAAAGGGTATCAGCGCATTTGTGCCACCCATGGGCACACAGGATTTTGTGGTTGGCGCCGGAAATAAAACTACTGCCGGCACCAGCAGCACAGCAGGCGAAAGTGAATTGCCGCATCCTGTAAAATATTATGAACAGATGCGCATTTTTGAACCGGAAGTGGTTACTAAGTATGGCATGGTAACTTATTTTGATTACGAGGAAGCATTGGCAGTAGCAAGAAAAGTAAAGCGGCCGCTCATGCTTGACTTTACCGGCATCAACTGTGTAAACTGTCGCAAAATGGAGGGGCAGGTTTGGAGTGATCCGGAAGTGATGAAGCGGCTGAAAGAAGATTTTGTGATCGCCTCCCTGTATGTAGATGTGCATAGGGTAGACCTGCAACCCGGCGACCAGTATTATTCTGAGGCTTTGGGTAAACAGGTAGAAACCGTAGGTGACCGAAGTACCGACATACAGGTGTCGAAGTTCAATGCCAACAGCCAGCCTTTTTATTTTTTCCTGGATGGCAATGAAGAAAAACTGGCACCCAACGGGTATGGTTATGACCCGGACATTAAAAAGTTCATCCAGCTACTTGATGGCGTAAAAGAAGCTTATAACAAAAAAGCAAAATAATAAAACTGCCGCCCTAACAAGCGGCAGTTTTGGGTGCATTTAAAATTCGTCGCTTGGCCGCATTTTTTACTTCTTGTGGGCGGTGGGGACACTGTCCGGCGGCCATCCCCGTTTGGTCCCCCTGTGCCGTGGTTTGTGTCTCCACAAACCAATTGCTGTTGCGACATTTTGCACCTGCAGTTTTTATTTAACCGCATATCTTATTCTTATTTAGTAAATTTGAGCCATGCAGCCGGATTATCCGCATAAGATTTATAATGATAAACGCATTAACTACTCTTTGTTAATGATCACCCTTGCCATGGATGTTTTGCATACATAGGTTATTTCTCTACCCTATGTTATTATATTTTATTGCGTGTTCTTCCTGATTTGCCACGCAACCCAATCAAAGTCTTTACAATTAAAATTAATTTTATGTCTACTACAACAATAGCTGAAAAGCAATCAACCAGCACGAACAACGATTTTTTACCCCTGCATGGTACTGACTATGTAGAGTTCTATGTGGGTAATGCCAAGCAGGCCGCTCATTTTTATAAAACCGCATTCGGTTTTCAGTCGCTGGCTTATGCCGGTCCGGAAACGGGAATGATGGATAAAGTGAGTTATGTGATAAGGCAACACAAATTAACGTTTGTATTAACCACGCCTTTACGCCCCGACAACGAAATAGCAGATCATATTTATAAGCATGGCGACGGAGTTAAATTTATTGCCTTGAAAGTTGATGATGCTACCGATGCCTGGAAGCAAACCACCAGCCGTGGGGCAAAAAATTTTAAAGAACCCGAAACACTTAAAGACGAAAATGGCGAAGTGATTGTCAGCGGCATTCATACCTATGGTGAAACGGTGCATCTTTTTATTGAAAGGAAAAACTACAACGGTCTCTTCATGCCCGGCTTTAAAAAATGGGAATCGACATACAATCCTGAAGAGACCGGTTTGTTGTATGTAGACCATTGCGTTGGTAATGTTGGCTGGAACCAGATGAACCCATGGGTAAAATTTTATGAAGATGTAATGGGTTTTAAAAATATCCTCAGCTTCGATGACAATGATATTTCAACAGAATATTCTGCGCTGATGAGTAAGGTGATGAGCAATGGAAACGGCTATGTAAAATTTCCTATTAACGAACCGGCAGAAGGTAAAAAGAAGAGCCAGGTAGAAGAATACCTTGATTTTTACGGCGGCGAAGGCGTACAGCATGTAGCCATTGCTACTGATGATATTGTTAAAACTGTGACAGAATTGCAGCACAGGGGCATTGAATTCCTGAGTATACCGGATAGTTATTACCGAACTGTTTTAGACAGGGTGGGTAAGATTGATGAAGACCTGGAGCCGCTGCAGGAACTGGGCATTTTAATAGATCGTGATGACGAGGGTTACCTGTTACAGATTTTTAGCAAGCCGCTGGAAGACAGGCCTACGCTGTTCTTCGAGATCATTCAACGCAAAGGAGCCAAGAGCTTTGGTAAAGGAAATTTCAGAGCATTGTTTGAAGCGCTGGAGCGTGAGCAAGATGCCAGGGGCAACCTGTAAATCCTTAGCATTTGCAATAATCATGTAAGCTTTTATCACTATTTTTTACCATAGATCTTTGTGGAAGTTATTAAAGCATGGTGCTGCCCGATAGCAGCATTAAGCTTTTATTAACATCCTTTTCATCAATTATTTTTATATTTTCACGTTCATTGGTTGGTAACCCCCAAACTTTTACCTGATGAAGTATTTGTTTTCCGTTTGTTTTTTCTTGTTCAGCATTTGTTTTACAGCACCTGCTATAGGGCAGAGTAATTTTAGTGAGTCTGTTATAAAGATGTCTTCTAAAGTGCAGGATGTGTATGGCAAGGTAGAAGATCAGCTTAAAGCAGAATTTGTAAAACAACAACTCACCTGGCCTGCCCAGCAAATGTATTTGCGCTCGTTTAAGTACGACCGCCAGTTGGAAGTATGGGTGAAAGGCGCCCCCAACGAAGCATTTAAATTATTTAAGACCTATAAGGTTTGTATGCAGAGTGGCACCATGGGGCCCAAGCGTATGGAGGGCGATTACCAGGTGCCCGAGGGTTTTTACTACATCAATGAATTTAATCCAAATAGTGCATACCATTTGTCGCTGGGTCTTAATTATCCCAATTCATCAGACCGTATTTTAAGTGATGCCAATCGTCCCGGTAGTGCCATTTATATTCATGGTAACTGTGTATCTACTGGTTGCATAGCCATCAGCGATGCACCCATTGAAGAATTATTCGCACTGGCTAGCAGCGTGAAGAACCAGGGGCAGCAGGATTTTATTCCGGTGCATGTTTTTCCCATACGGTACAATGTACCAAAGTCAGCAGCGTATCTGGAAAATATGATGAAGGATAATGAATCGCTACAGCAATTCAATAAGTCTATAAAGTATGCTTATGATTATTTTGAGCAGAAGAAGCAGTTGCCCATTATCATGGTAAACCAGCAGGGTGATTATGTTTTTGCTTCGAAGTAATTATAGTTTACCTCATTAAAAGCTGTACCGTCTCCAGTGTTTTTTGTTCCAGTACAATTATCCGGTTACCTGCAAGGCGGTCTATCGTTGCCTGGTCGTAATGGCGGATGGTGAGCAAAGAAAGATGCTTCTCTACGGATACATCAAACAAGGTTGCAGCATTCAATGCAATCTGATCGGTCTTCTCTCCTTTATCATCAAAACAACAAAGCAACGAGATAGCTGTATTCTGCGTGATATTCGGTTTCAGTTTCAACTCCCTGAACAGGTGGTGCAGGTCCTCTACAGGTTTGCCTTCTACAAAAGAAAAATCCCTTGACTTGAATTGTATGAACACCTGGTTATTTTTTTCAACAATAACAGGCGGGAGTTTTTTTACTGGCACATCATTTATTACCGTACCAGGCAGCGAAGGATCGAGGAAACTTTTTACATACAACGGAATGCCTTTGTTCTGCAATGGCTTGATGGTTTTGGGGTGAATAACCTGTGCACCATAGTAGGCCATCTCTATCACTTCTGCATAACTAAGCTCATTGATGATAACGGCATCATTAAAAATCTTCGGATCTGCATTCATCACAGCATCTACATCTTTCCATATGGTAACATCAGTTGCTGGCAGCAGGTTGCCGAAGATAGCTGCAGAAAAGTCACTGCCTTCCCTGCCAAGCGTGGTACTTTCGTTTTCATCTGTAGCACCAATAAATCCCTGCGTAATTACAATATCATGGTCTTTGAATAAAGGCATTATTTTCTCCTGCACCATCCTTCCGGTAAAATCCCAGTCGATAAAAGCATCCCTGAAATTATTATCCGTTCTAATTACATCCCTAACATCTACCCATGTTGCCGGGATATGTTGTTCCTTCAGGAAATGCGCTACCATACTGGTGCTAAACAATTCCCCACAGCAAACTACCTGGTCGTAATAGTAATCAAAAGACCGCACCGGTTTATCGTGCAGCAGCCATTCAATCTCCGTAAAAAAATCTTTGAGCTGGCTGGTAGCTGCCTGCCATTGCAGGGTGGTAAGGTATTTAAGTGTGCTGAGGTGGGCATCTTTTATTTGTTCAAATAATTGCAATGCATCTTCTTTTCTGTCTTCGTAAAAAGCTTCCACCACTTTCTCTAAAGCATTGGTGGTTTTGCCCATGGCAGATACGATGATGAGGAGCTTTTCTCCCTTTTGGGCTTTGATGATTTCTGCAACATTTTTAATCCGCTCTATACTGTTGATGCTGGCGCCGCCAAATTTATATACCTTCATACTCCTGATAATTTTCCGGCGCCGCTCTACGAACACCCTTAAAAAAGATTTTAACCTTACTTTTGAGTTACAAATCTAAATGCTAATGTGTAAAAATTAAATTGTTTTATGGCCATAAACAGAAAAGTACAAACGCTGGATGAGTTTACCCTGCAGCAATTACGGGATTTTCCGCATGCTACGGGCGAATTGTCTAACCTATTAAGAGATATTGGCCTGGCGGCTAAACGCATCAACGTAGAAGTGAACAAGGCAGGCCTGGTAGATATCCTGGGCGATGCCGGCTCGATGAACGTGCAGGGGGAAGAAGTAAAGAAGCTGGATATTTTTGCCAACACCCAGTTGGTAGGGGTTTTGAGGCACGGCATCAGTTGTGCAGGTATTGGCAGCGAGGAGATGGATGATATTGAAGTGTTCAATGATGAGATTAGCAATAAGTCAAAATACGTTTGCATGTTCGATCCGCTGGATGGCAGCAGCAATATAGATGTGAATGTTTCTATCGGAACCATCTTCAGTGTTTTCCGCCGGGTAAGCGAACTGGGGAAACCTGCTACGGAAGCAGATTTCCTGCAGGCCGGTCATAAGCAGGTGGCAGCGGGATACATTATATATGGCTCTTCTACCATGTTGGTGTATGCTACCCGCCGCGGTGTAAATGGATTTACATTAGACCAGGCAATTGGTGAATTTACCCTTAGCCATCCTGACATAAAATGCCCTGACAGCGGCAAGCTGTATAGTGTGAACCATGGTAATTTTTTTAAGTATGACGAGGGCGTTAGAAAATACATTACTGACTGCCAGAAAAAAGAGAAGGATACCGGTGGCCCGTATACGCAACGCTACATCGGCAGTATGGTGAGCGATGTGCACCGCAACCTGATAAAAGGCGGCATCTTTATGTATCCCGGCACCACAGACCGGCCGGAAGGTAAACTGAGGTTGATGTACGAGTGCAATCCTTTTGCATTTATTGCAGAGATTGCCGGTGGCAAAGCAACTGATGGTGTGCAACGATTGCTGGATATTCAGCCGAAGGCGCTGCACCAGCGAACCCCTTTCTTTATTGGCAGTACTACTATGATGGAAGAACTGGAAGGTTGTATGAATGAAGCTAACACAACAAAAACAGGAACCGAAGTTCCGCAGGTATAATGACAGATAACAAAATCATTTCGGTTAAAGACCTCAGTAAAAATTACGGTGAATTCAAGGCAGTTAAAAATATTTCTTTCGATGTATTTGAAGGAGAAATATTTGGTTTGCTGGGGCCTAATGGTGCAGGAAAATCTACTACGCTGGAGATCATGGAAACGCTGCGTACAAAAACCAGCGGGCAGGTATTGGTAGATGGATTTGATTTGGATAAAGATCCCAATGAAATAAAAAAGATCATCGGGGTACAATTACAAACCTCGGGCTTTTATCCCAATCTTAACCTGGTAGAACTGGTAAGGCTGTTTGCAGGCCTCTACAACAAAGAGGTGGACCCGATGGAACTGCTGAAGAAAGTAAACCTGCAGGATAAAGCTAAGAACAAAGCCAAGGAACTGAGCGGTGGACAGCGCCAACGTTTTTCTATTGCCACTACTCTTATCAACCAGCCAAGGATCGTATTTCTTGATGAACCCACCACAGGGCTCGATCCGCAGGCAAGGAGAAATTTATGGGAGCTGATAAAAGATATCCGCAACCAGGGTACAACCGTAATCATTACTACACATTATATGGACGAAGCGGAGCAACTCTGCGACCGCATTGCCATCCTTGACCAGGGAAAGATCATCAAGCTTGATTCGCCAGACAGAATGATAGATGAACTGGTAGCTACCGGTTTCGAGCGACCTAAAATGGTAAAGTCTGCCAACCTGGAAGATGTTTTTATACATTTAACAGGCAGGGAGATGCGGGATGAGTAAAGTTCCTTTTATTTGCATACATTTTTAATTAAAATCTTTTATGATGAAGAAAACTGCCTTTTTAATGATGGCCGTTATTGCTGGAACCATGGGCACACAGGCACAAACAAAGCCTGCAGCCAAAACTACTGCGAAGCCAGCAGTAAAAACAGCCACAAAATCACCCGCAAAGCCTGCTACTGCTGCAGCTTTACCAGTATTGAAGAACAGCATTGATAGTTTTAGCTATGCGGTAGGTATGAACATTGCTGCAAGCATGAAAAGCCAGGGTATCACGAATGTGAATGGCAGCATTATGCAAAGAGCCATGAATGATGTTTTTAATGGCAAATCCACCATTTTTACAGAAGAACAGGCAGGTATGACCTTACAACAAAAATTACAAGAATTTGCAGCACAGAAGTCTTCCGCTCAAAAGATGAAAGGCGAAGCATTCTTAGCAGAAAATAAGAAAAAGCCAGGTGTTATTAGCCTGCCCAACGGTTTGCAGTACGAGATCATTACTGCAGGCGAGCCTAACGGTATTAAACCAACGCCGCAGGATACCGTAGTGGTACATTACAGCGGAATTATCCCGGGTACTGCCACTCCTTTCGATTCTTCTATTGAAAGAGGAGAACCAGCCACTTTCCCGGTGAATGGTGTAATCCGCGGCTGGACGGAAATACTGCAACTGATGACCAAGGGGGCAAAATGGAAAGTAGCCATCCCGAGTGACCTTGCTTATGGCGACAGGGGTGCCGGTGCTGCCATACCTCCGGGAGCTGCATTGGTATTTGATATTCAATTATTAGATATTAAACCTGCGGCAAATAACTAATGGAAGCATTACAATTTCCCATAGGTAAGTATGAACCACAACCATTTTCTGAAAAGGAATGGAACAACCGGTTGCTGCAAATACAATCTATGCCACTGCACCTGGAATATTCCATCCTTAACCTGGATGAAGCACAGTTAGAAACCCCTTACCGCCCTGATGGCTGGACGGTTAAACAATTGGTGCACCATGTGGCGGATAGTCACATGAACGCATACATGCGGTTTAAGCTGGCATTAACGGAAGATAATCCTACCATCAAACCTTACGACCAGGAACTGTGGGCCAAACTACCGGATACTGAAAACCTGCCTATCAATATCTCTACCACTTTGTTGTTTTCATTACACCATCGCTGGCATGAAATATTAAAGCATATGACAGAAGCAGACCTGCAAAGAACCATTTATCACCCGGAGTATAAAAAGTCAATAACACTATGGGAGCTGCTGGGTAATTATGCATGGCATGGACGACATCACGTAGCACATATCAGCTCCCTGAAGGAAAGGATGGGATGGTAACATAAATTTTAAGGGCCGGGTTCTCCGGCTTTTTTTATGCCATTATTTAACCTGATGTTGATGAACGAATGCACGTTACTGCAACTGGCGCTTGTACAACTGTACGGTATTTTCCAGCCCAAGGTAAATGGCGTCGCAGATAAGCGCATGGCCGATGGAAACTTCCAGCAGGCCGGGTACTTCTTTACGAAAGTAAGACAGGTTGTTAAGGTCGAGGTCGTGGCCGGCATTGATGCCGAGGCCCAGTTCATTGGCTTTTTCGGCCGCCTTAACGTAAGGGGTAACCGCTAATTCTCTGTTGCCTTCATTGTAACCGGTAGCATACATTTCTGTATATAGTTCTATGCGATCGGTGCCCGTAGCTTTCGCTCCTTCTATCATCGAAATATCGGGGTTTACAAAAATGCTTACCCTGATGCCGGCATTCTTAAACACGGCAATAATATCCTTTAGGTAACCGGCATGTTGAATGGTGTTCCAGCCGTGATTGCTCGTAATCTGCCCGAGTGCATCAGGCACGAGCGTAACCTGCGTGGGACGATTGTCCAGCACGAGTTCAATAAACTTTTCTTCGGTGGGGTTACCTTCAATATTAAACTCTGTAGTAATAATCTGCTTCAGGTCGTACACATCCTGGTAGCGGATGTGGCGTTCATCGGGGCGGGGATGAACGGTGATACCATGGGCGCCAAACCGCTCAATGTCTTTTGCAGCCTGAATGATATCTGGATTATTATGTCCCCTTGCATTCCGGAGTGTTGCTAACTTATTAATATTTACAGATAGCTTCGTCATATTTTTTTATTGCAAAGTTACCAATTAATGATGCGTTTTGCCGCTTCCGTTAAACGATCAAACGGGTTATATTTGTAATGACCTCATTTATTTACCAAAATCAATCATCATGCAATACACAGCCAGCACCGTTGAAGAATACATGCAACAGATACCGGAAGATCGAAATGCCGCTATGGAAAAACTGCGGAAGGTTATTAAAAAGAATCTTCCAAAAGGTTTTAAAGAAGTAATTAGTTACGGCATGATCGGCTATGTAATTCCGCATAGTTTGTACCCTGCGGGATACCATTGCGATCCTAAGCTACCGCTGCCTTTTATGAATATTGCTTCGCAGAAAAACTTTATTGCGGTGTATCATATGGGATTGTATGCAGACCCAAAATTAATGGACTGGTTCACCAAAGAATTTCCAAAGCATACAGATGCCAAGCTGGACATGGGAAAGAGTTGTATGCGTTTTAAAAAGCCGGAGCAGATTCCATTTGATCTTATTGGGGAACTTGCCGGGAAGATGACTCCGGGAGATTGGATTGCTGTTTATGAGAAAAATTATAAGCGATGATTTATCAATTATGAATGATGTGTTTAATTATGAGTTATGAATGATGAGTTATGAATGGAAATGCACATTTTAATTGTTATTTGGAATTTTTCAACCTATCAACCTATCAACCTATCAACCTTTCAACTTATCAACCTTTCAACCTATCAACCTATCAACCTTTCAACCTATCAACCTATCAACCTATCAACCTATCAACCTATCAACCTTTCAACCTATCAACTTTACAACCTTTCAACCCTTCAACTTTTTCCTTAAAAGCAGCCCCGGCTTTCATACTTTTGCCGCATGACAGGAATTGAGCATGTAACCATCAACAGCGCCATCGTACACCAGGTGGGCAACCCCAGCAGGGGAGAGCAACTGAACCTATCTGCAAATGCGCTTACCTTAAATGATCCCATTGTTCATAAGCTGCTGGTGAAGTATTTTCTTGGGGCTATTAACGAGCAGGAACTGCACCAGTTTACCCACCTGCACGAGCTGGAAATGAATGAAATGTTTAATTATGTGAAGGCCATCTTTGCCGATAACGATCAGTTTAATGCACAGAGCAAAAAGATTGCAGAATACCTCTATAGCAAATCAACCCATGTAAAGGTGAAGGAAGGGGAGTTGTGCGTGGTGTTGCTGAACGATGTGCCATTTGAAAAAGAACTCGTGCCCGCCATTGGTATTTACAAAGCAGAGAACAAGGAAAGTTTTTTAAAAGTTTTGCAGCACGGGCAGAGCCTGGAGCTGGTGCACGAAGATGGTATCAGCATCAATAAGCCAGATAAGGGCTGCTTGGTGTTCCGGTCGAATGCTGGAGATGGCTACCGGGTATGCGTAATTGATCATACCAATAAACAACAGGATGCACAGTACTGGGTAAATGATTTTTTGCAGGTGCAACCGCTGGCAGACAGTTACCACCACACCGATAAATACCTGGCGCTTTGCAAACAATTTGTGACCAATGAGTACCCGGAGAAATTTGATGTAAACAAACAAGAGCAACTAGAGATGCTGAACCGCTCGATGGATTATTTTAAAACAAGGGATCAATTCGACCTCGAAGAATTTACCGGCGAAGTAATGCATCACCCCGAGGTGGTGGACAGTTTTATACAATACAAAAAGAATTTTGAAGTGGCCAGGTCATACGAGATAGAGGATGGATTTGATATCAATTTATCGGCGGTAAAAAAGCAACAGAAGAACTTTAAGTCGATATTGAAACTTGATAAGAATTTTCATATTTATATTCATGGGCGCAGGGACCTTATAGAAAGGGGCGTAGATGAAATGACCGGAAAAAAGTTTTATAAAATATATTTTGAAGAGGAGTTATAAAATCGGCAGGATACTATTTGCCAGCCAATGTTGTGCCGATAGCCTGCTGTTCTTTTTTAATGCGTTCTTCCAGGCTGTTGATCCTGTTCTTTAAAACATTGGGATCGTACTGGAAATTGTTATACATCGTTTCCAGTTCTATGATATTATTTTTTGCCGACATTACATGGACTTCTACCCGGCCGATCAATTCAAGCAGTTGCCGGCGGGATGGCGGCAGTTTGCCATTGTTACGATCCTGCAGGTAGCTGTTGAAAAGATGTAAGCCTTTGTTGAAATCAGTTACCGCTTCATTGTACAGGCTTTCCATTTTTACTTCATTGATGATCCTGATCTTCATATTAGTGGCGGCTGCCGTTAGCGTTACCAGTTCATTTGCAGGGCCGGCCTGCAGGATGCGAAGTTGCCTTGCCTGCAGTTGTTGCAGGCTGTCCAAGGCAAGAAATGCCGCAATGGAATCGGCATAATGATAGGCAGGCTTTTTCTTATCGGCGCCGGTATTGCCGTTAATAAAATCCTTATGAGTTATCGGGTATTGCAGCAACTGCCACATAAAATCGAAAGGCATATGAGATTGGATGAGTTGCTGAGGGGCCACCAGGAAGTACCGGTACTGGCCGTAACTATCCTTATCCCATGTGGGATCGCAGAGCAACCATTGGTTGTTTAGCTGAACGGCAAGCCAGCTATGGCCGCTGCGGTCGATGCTGCCATTCTGCTTTGTGTAGCCGTCCACTTCTGCCGTTAGCAGTCCGCATTGATTTGCAATATCGTGGAAGATGGCGGTGTAGTTTTCGCAGACCCCTTTGCGGCGGCGCAGGGCTTCTGTAACTTTTAGTTGTGTATTGGCGTTCCAGTTGATGATGGTGGCACTGTCTGAAGCATATTTTATATTCGTGGTTACCCATGCATAAATGGCTTCCAGTTTTTGTGCGGGGCTAGTGAATTGTTGGTTGAAGTATTGTGCAATGCCGGCCGTAGATTGTGCTGCTGATTTAGGCATATGTTGCAACACGTAATCAACCGATGCATCCCTGCTGTATTGAGCCCTTGCAACGGCAGCCCAGCAAAACAAACTATATAAAAGCAGCAGCTTTTTCATTGTGCATAAAATTATTGAAAGCTTCGCAAAGGAAAAAGCTAAAACCTGTCGGCCGGGTTTGAAAATACCCACACCCCTTTTTAATTTGGCTGTATAATTGCAGCAAATACAATCATTATTAAATTTATACCATGGCTACATTTAAAGAATCCTTCAGCATGAAGGGGGAGCAAGTGCTCAACAAAACAAAAGAGTTGATAGACGAGGGTAATGTTCGCAAAATATCTATCCACGATAAAGCTGGCAAAGAACTGCTATCGTTTCCATTAACCCTTGGGGTGGTGGGTGCAGTATTGGCGCCCGTGCTGGCGGCTGTGGGTGCCATGGCTGCGCTGATAGGAGAGTGTACTATTTCGGTAGAAAGGGATGGTCCTGATGAGCCTATTACTTAAAGGTTAATATGCTGCTGTTATTGTATTGTTGCAGCATCAGCTTCAGGTCTT